>JBIOUY010000319.1:0-6454 GCA_044867445.1 Gemmatimonadales bacterium | reverse complement strand
TGGTGCCGGCCCTCAAGCCAGGGATCGGGAATGAACAAGAAGCAGCTGACCCATCTGGAGAAACGCCTCCTCGAGGAGCGGGCTCGGGTGATGAAGGAACTGGGGTACTACGACGAGTCCTTCAATGCCACCCTGCAGTCCTCCGACGGCGATCTCTCTTCGTACTCGTTCCACATGGCGGACCAGGGGACCGATGCCATGGAACGCGAGAAGCAGTTCCTGTTCGCCTCACAGGAGGGGCGCTATCTCTGGCATGTGAACGAAGCGCTCCGGCGGCTGTATGGCACCCCGGAAAAGTTCGGGCACTGTCATCAGTGCGGACAGGAGATCAATTTTGAGCGGCTCGATGCGCTGCCCCATGCGCGGCTCTGCATCACCTGCAAAGAGAAAGAGGAAGATGGGAAGCGTCGTTGAGGCTCCCCTGGCGGGTCTGGAACGGCGAGTGTTTCTGGCCGCCGGCGTTGCCACCGTCATTCTGGACCTGATCACCAAGCTGGTCGCCGAAGGCACCCTGCTTCGCACACCGGGCGTGTCGGTGTTCGGCGACTGGTTTCAACTCAGGCTGGTGTACAACCAGGGGGCGGCATTCGGCCTGCACCTCGGGCCATACTCACGCTGGATCTTCTTCGCCGTCGCGCTGGTGGCGGTGTTCGTGCTGGCCCGGATGTCGCGCTTCAGCCCGCCGGGTGATCGCTTCCGCCAACTTGCGTTGGGACTGGTGGCGGGAGGCGCAGCCGGCAATCTGATCGATCGTATCCGGAGCTCACGCGGGGTGGTGGACTTTCTCGATGTGGGGATTGGCGCGCTCCGGTGGCCGACCTTCAACCTCGCGGACATCGCGGTGAGCTGCGGCGCGATCGCGCTGGTGATCTCGATGTGGCGAGAGGATTCCCGGCGGCCGGAGCCGGAGTCCGCCTCGGCTGCCTGAGCTGAGCTTTTCGGTGGCTGTTCCGGCGACAGAGCGGCTGGACCGCTTTCTCGCCGACCAACTCGGGCTGTCCCGCACCCAAGCCGCACGTCTAGTCGCTGAAGGGGCCGTGGCCGTGAACGACAAGCCGGCCCGAGCCTCCCGGATTCTTGCTCGTGGCGAGCGAGTTTCGGTCCGTTTTCCCGAGCGCGAGCCTCCTCGCACTCTCCGTCCCCATCCGATCGCGCTCACGGTAGTCTTCGAGGACGAGCACCTCGCCATCATCGACAAGCCGGCCGGTCTGGTGGTCCATCCCGCACCAGGTCACTGGGACGACACCCTGGTCAACGCGTTGGTCGCCCGAGGCACGACGCTGTCGGGTGGCGCCGAAGGACGGCCGGGCATCGTGCACCGGCTGGATCGTGAGACGTCGGGCCTGATGGTAGTGGCGAAGACCGATCTGGCGCATCGGCGTCTCAGCTCGGCGATCGCGGCGCGGCGGGTGCGTCGATCGTACGCCGCGCTGGTCTGGGGCCACCTGGATCCAAGCCCAACGGTCATCGAGGCGGCGGTCACACGCCATCCCGCCAACCGGAAACGCATGACGATTTCCCCGCTCGGCCGCCCCGCGCGCACCGATGCGAGTGTGGTGGCTCGCTTCGACGTGGTCGATCTCCTTCGTCTCGATCTGCACAGCGGACGCACCCACCAGATTCGGGTGCATCTCGAGCACATCGGCCATCCGATCGTGGGTGATCTGGTCTACGCCGGTGGGGGGAGCCGGCGGATCTCCGGCGCGGCTCGGCGCTCTGCCGAGGCGATCGAGCGGCTGGCGCCCCGTCAGGCACTCCACGCGGCCGCTCTGGCATTCCGCCATCCCGCGAGCGGGGCACCGCTTGAATTCCACTCCGAATGGCCCTCGGATCTGCGGCCTGCACTTCTTGCAGCGGGTGGCGAAGATCTGGTTGCCCACCCGGATCTGTTGAGCTATCTTGTTTTCTTCAATAGAGATGGCTAGCTCCCCTACGTTACACGCCGTCATCTTTCGAATCGGTGCGCTGATTTGCGCGGCCCCGGCAGGGATCGTGCGTGAGATCCTGCCGCGCCTCCCTGTCACCCGGATCCCGGGTGTGGCTGAGGCGGTGGAAGGCCTGGTCAACGTCCGGGGAACCCTCCTCACCGTACTGGATGGTCACGTCCTCCTGCAGCAGGAGCGCAGAGCGGAGGACGAGGGTGCGATCGTCCTGGTCGAGGTGGCCGGACGGCGCTACGGGTTGGGAGTGGGCCAAGTACTGGACTTCCTGGAAGTCCCCGAGCAGTCGGTTGCGCCGCGCGCCGATCTGCCCGGTGTCGATCCCCGGCTGGTCCGCGCGGTGGGGGTCCGCGGTGAGCAGCATTTCATCCTGCTCGACATCGACGCATTGTTAGCGCCGATCATCGGCGGATAGAAGGATCCGTTTTCCCTCGGCCGCGCTCGTGGCCACGACGATAAGCAACCTAGTTCGCTGCCCGAATCACCAGGAACCGCACGGAGGGGCTCAGTGAGCCACACAGTGCTCGTCTGCGATGATGCCATCTTCATGCGCACCATGATCAGCGACATTCTGGCCCAAGCCGGATTCGAGATAGTGGGCGAAGCGGAATCGGGATTGCAGGCGGTCGAGAAGTATCGCCAGCTCAAGCCTGACCTCGTCACCATGGATATCGTGATGCCGGATATGGGCGGCATCGAGGCGGTCAGGGAGATCTGCAAGACCGACCCCGATGCCAAGATCCTGATGTGCAGCGCCATGGGTCAGCAGGCTCTGGTGGTGGAGGCGATTCAGGCAGGCGCCAAGGATTTCGTCGTCAAGCCATTCCAACCATCCCGCGTGCTCGAGGCGGTACAGCGCGTCCTGGGCTGAGACATGGACGTCCCCAAGTACGCCGCGCTGTTTCTGGCCGAGAGTCGAGAGCATCTCGGGTCGTGCAACCTGCTGCTGCTCGAGTGGGAGCGCGACCCCGGCGCCACGACCCAGGTCGGCGGGCTGTTCCGCTCGATCCATACGATCAAGGGCATGGCGGCGACCATGGGCTACAGTAGCGTCGCGGAGCTGGCCCATCGGATGGAAAACCTGCTGGACGCTCTGCGACAGGGACGAGTGGCGCCCGAGGGCGGCATCTTCGAGCTGCTCTTTCGTGGGGTGGACGCGCTGGCGCGTCAGGTCGACGCCGCGGCGGCAGGTAGAGAATCCAGCCTCGATGAGGAGCTGAAGACCGAGCTCGATGCAGCGGCTGCCGGCCATGGCAGGCCGGCTCCCACTCAGGTGAGGGGCGGTCCCACCAGGCGTCGCGCGGGGGATCTGCCTCGGATCCGACCCGTCCAGGTGACCATCCGCTCAGACACGCCGATGCGGGGGGCCCGGGCGGCCCTGGTGCTCCGACGGGCGGAAGGCCTGGGTGTGATCTCGCGGGTGCGTCCGCCGGCCACGCATTTCGAGTTCGATGAGTTCGATGGCCGGATCTCGTTCCGGATCGAGACCCGAGCGGCAGACGACGAGGTCGCGGCGGCGATCCGGTCGGCCGGTGACGTTGCGCTGGTGCGCTTCGAGGAAACCGCGCCGGAAGAGGCGGAAGCCACGGGACGGACGCGCCAGGTTCGAGTGGATCTTCGACGGCTCGACGCGCTGATGAAACAGGTCGGCGAGCTGGTGGTAGCCAAAAACCGGTTGGCTGCGATGGCGGCGAGCTCCTCCGACGCAACTCTGGCTGAGCTGAGCGATCGGATCGCCCGCCTCGTCTCGGCCATGCAGGGCGAGGTTATCGGCGCCCGGATGAGCCCGGTGGGGGAAGTCTTCGATCGATTCCCCCGGTTGGTTCGGGATCTGGCGCGCGATCTCGGCAAGCAGATCCGATTTCACATGGAGGGGGAGGAGATCGAGCTCGACCGATCGATCCTGGACGAGATCGGTGAGCCGCTGCTTCATCTCATCCGTAACGCGGCTGATCATGGCATTGAAGTGCCGGAGCAACGGGCCGCGGCAGGGAAGCCCACGGAGGGCAGGATTCTGCTCGCGGCCAGCAGGGAGCGGAACAGCGTGGCTCTGCGGGTGTCGGACGACGGCCGGGGAATTGACCGCGAGGCCATTCTGGTGAAGGCCCGGCGCGAGGGCCTGGCGGACGGGACCACCGACATTCTGACCGATGATCTCCTGCTTCGGGTGCTCGCGCGCCCGGGATTCAGCACCGCCGAAGTGGTGAGCGGGGTGTCCGGACGAGGGGTGGGAGTGGACGTGGCCATGACGCGAGTGCGTGCCCTCGGGGGAACTCTGGAAGTGCACAGCGAGATGGGCCTGGGCACGAGCTTCCTAATCCGGGTACCGCTGACGCTTGCTATCGTGCGAGCCCTGCTGGCCGATGTCGGGGGCGAGCGCTACGCCGTGCCGCTGGCCTACGTGGCGGAGACGGTCGAGTTCAACCCGCGCGCCGTCACCGCGGTGCGCAACCGTGAGGCGCTGCTGGTGCGAGATCTGGTGATCCCGACGGTGCACCTTCGGGACCTGGTGGTCAGCCGGGCCCGGCCGCTGCCGGCCAAGCGGCCGACGGTGATCCTGGAAGTGGGCGAGCGCCGGACTGCACTCGTGGTTGACGCCCTGGTGGGACAGCAGGACATCGTGGTCGAGCCCTTCGAGGCCCCTCGGGGTATGCCGCCGTTCGTGGGCGGGGCGACGATCCTCGCCGATGGCGCGCCGGCGCTTATCCTCGACGCCGCCGCGCTGGTGTAGGAGGGAGCATGGAAGACGTGCGGGAGCTGAAGGAGCTACAACTCGACGCGCTGCGCGAAGTGGCGAATATCGGCGCGGGACACGCCGCCACGGCGCTGTCTCAGTTGACCAACCGCACGATCATGATCGCCGTGCCGGAAGTGAACGTCCGGGCGCTGGAGGAGGTGACCGATCTCGTCGGCCGGCCGGACGAAGTCATCGCGGCGGTGCTCATGCACATGATGGGCGATCTCACCGGACGCACCTTGGTGCTCTTCCCGGAGAGCTCCGCCCGAACGCTCTGTGATATACTGATGCGGCGATCGCCCGGGACCACTCGGGAGTTTGGAGCGATGGAGCAGTCGGGCCTCAAGGAGGCCGGGAATATCCTGGCCAGCGCCTATCTGAACGCGCTGAGCGATTTCATGGGCATGATGCTGGTTCCATCGGTGCCCAGCCTGGTGGTGGACCTGAGCGCGGCGGTGCTCACGACCGCGTATCTTAACTTCGGGCATGACCGGGACTTTGTCTTTTGCGTCGAGACCTCGTTCCGGGTGGAAGGCGCGACCGAGGCGTTGCGGGGTCACTTCCTGCTGCTCCCCGACATGCCCTCGCTGCGCGCCATCTTCGACGCCATTCGCCTGACCTGATCCGATGCCGGGTCCCGTGCTGTCGGAGCGCGATCTCGCGGTCCTGCGCTCCTTCGCCCGCCGTATCGACCCTTCCGATGCGGGTGCCCACAACAATCTCGGCGTCCTCTACTATCAGAAGAATCTGATCGACGAGGCGATCGCGGAATTCGTTCGCGCGCTCGAGCTCGATCCCAAGATGCAGGTGGCCCAGGCCAACCTGGAGATCGCCTACCGCGACACCGGCCACTACGACCGGCGCATCACCGATCTGCGCGAGCGGGTCCGGCGCCAGCCGGAGGACCGCGAGGTTCGCTGGGAGCTGGCCCGGGCGTACGCCGCCCTGGGGCGGAACCAGGAAGCCATCGCGGAGTTTCAGACCCTGCTTCGCTGGTATCCCAACGATGTGCCGGCGATGCTGCAGCTCGGCCTGGCGGAGAAAGCGGTGGGCGACCTCGACCGCGCGGGTGAGTGGCTCACCCGCGCGTGTGAGCACGACCCTGACAGCGCGGTCGCGCGGTTCTATTGCGGCGAAGTCTTTTACAACCGCGGTCTCAACGAGCAGGCCCTCACCTGCCTCCGAGAAGCCATCGCGCGGAACCCCGAGTATGCCGAGGCGCACTACCTGCTCGCCTTCGTCTTCGGCGACATGGGCCAGCACGAGGCCGCTCGCGACGCCACCAAGCGGGCGATCGCACTGAATCCCACCCTGGCTCGGGCCCAAGCCAACCTGGCGCTGGAACGGGTAGCCGAGGAGCAGGGGACGCGAGCCCCCGCTCGCGGGCCAATCGGACGGAACGGTGTCGGTGGCGCCGACGCCGAGCTGCCGATCCGTCCCTCCGTTCAGATCGTGCAGGGCGGCGCCCTGGCGCACTACAATCTGGGCCTGGCCCTGCGCCAGAAGGGCTATCACCAGGAGGCGCTCCGTGAGTATCGCCTCGCCTTGCAGGCCGGCGAAGATCGCCGGCTCAACCTGCAGGCGATGGCCGAAGTCCACCTGCTGCTGCACGAGCTGGGGGCGGGACTTGAGTTGTACGACGAGCTGGTGCGCGAATTCCCCGATTCTCCCAAACACTGGAACGAACGGGGCGTGTGCCTCCATCAGGCCGGGCGGCGAGACGACGCCATCGCCTCGTACGAGCAGGCGGTAGCGATCGACCCGGCCTACCGTCTTG
>JBIOUY010000318.1:0-2071 GCA_044867445.1 Gemmatimonadales bacterium | reverse complement strand
GTGCCGGTGACTGCCAAGCTGTCCAAGCGCTTCTACGAGGTGCTGGGCGAGGACATTGCCAACGAGCTCGTAGACTGGTTCAATGCCGTGGACCTGACTTATCGCACCGAGCTGCGTGAGCTGAACGAGCTGAACTTCGCGCGCTTCGATGCCAAGCTGGAGCAGCGGCTGGCAGAACTGCGGGCGGAGCTCCGGACGGAACTGAGCAGCGGCCTGGCCGACCTGCGTACAGACCTCCTCCGTTGGATGTTCGGGTTCTGGGTCACGACCCTGATAGCCTTGGCGGGACTCCTGTTCGCGCTGCGGCGCTGAAGCCAGCCCTAGCGCGGCGACTCGCTAGACGGTCAGGTCCAGAATTGGTGCGTGCAGCCGGCCGCGGGTTCCGGTTGCGCTCCGATCGGCGCTACGCATCACCGCCGGCGAGTGCTGAAGCGGCCGGAGCCTGGGTTCCGGAACCCTCAACCGTTCCGGAACCCTCGAAAGCACTCAGTCCAGCGCCGCGTTCAGCTCGCCGATCCGTCCCTCGAGTCCCTTGGGGTTCACTGCGTACAACTCCCCGTACTCGACCGCGAAGGCGTCGGGATAGATCTCTTCCAATCCCTGCTCGAGCCCGTCGAGAATGGCCTGTGCGGCGCTCGACGCCGAGGCTTTCGGGATGGTGAATTCAGCCGCCATGTCAGTGTCCACCGGACCAGGATAGACGCCCACCACAAACGTTCCCTGTCCACGCAGCATCTGCCGCGTGCTCTGGGTGAGCGAGTGGAGGGCGGCCTTGGTCGAGCTGTAGGTGAGCACCAGTGGCATCCCCACCAGTCCGGCCACTGAGCTGACGTTGACGATGGTGCCGCCGCCTTGCCGGGCCAGCACCGGCGCAAATGCCTGAGAGACCCGGAGCGCACCCACCACGTTGGTCTCGTACTCCTGGCGGGCCGCATCGAGCCACACGGGATCGTCGAAGCCGCCGAAGGCGTGGCTCAGCACTGCGGCATTGTTGATCAACAGATCGACGTCCTCTGCCTGGGCAGCCGCCTGCTCAACTTCGGTTGCCTTGGTGATGTCCAGTCGAAGTGCCACCAATCGGCCCCCACTTCCGGCCGCCAGCTCATTGAGCGCCTCAGGTTTCCGGGCAGTCGCGTAGACCTTGCGCGCACCCCGCGCGAGCAGCGCTTCCACGATGGCCCGCCCGATCCCGCGACTTGCGCCCGTCACCAATGCCGTCCGCCCTTCGATATGCAGTCCCGCCGACATTCCTGCCTCCTTGATTGTGACCAAACAGTCAAAAATGAGATACAAAAAGATCAGCCAAGCCCCGCCAGCAGAACCTCCACGACCGCGCGCAGTTCTCCCTCCGTCGCGCCGGTCTTTGCCAGGACGTTGAGTCCATAGTTCTGGACCACGAGGTAAGTCGAAGTTGCCTCCACATCCAGGTCTTCCGGGAGCTCCCCCCGGCTCTTGGCGTGCGCCAGCGCCCGGCGGAAGGTGCGCTCCAGCGTAGCCCGCGCATGATTGCAGCGCAGTAAGGTGTCCGCATCCTGCGAGCCGCGCTCCAGGATCGTATTCACCACCAGGCACGCACGTCTGGGCCCTGAGGCAGTGAGGGGCTTCACGCTTGCTCTGAAGAAGGCCCGGATTTCCTCCAGGCCGGCGCCGGGGGCGTTGAGCTGGGCCAAGGCTTCGCTGCCAACCTGCTGCTCATATCGCTCCAGCGCCTTGAGGAAGAGGGTCTGCTTGTCGCCAAAGGTGTTGTAGAGACTTTGCCGGCCGAGCCCGAGATGGGCCTCGAGATCGGCCAACGAGGTGCCTTCGTATCCGCGCTCCCAGAACAGCTGCACGGCTTCATCCAGCACGGCGTCTTCATCGAAGGACTTGGGGCGAGGCATAGTGAAAGAGTATTATAACTTGACCGCGTAGTCAAGTACCGGCGTCACGGGCCCGCGATCCGACGAGGCCGATCGCTCGAGGTCGTCGTGCCGTCACCCAGCTGTCCCGACAGATTCCGGCCCCAGCAGTAGAGTTTGCTCTCGAGCGTGATGCCGCAAGTGTGCGCGATGCCGGCACTCACCGAGGCAAA
>JBIOUY010000317.1:0-6475 GCA_044867445.1 Gemmatimonadales bacterium | reverse complement strand
CTCACTCAAAACAACCCCACATACACCCGCAGACTCCCCCGCAGCCGATGCGAGTTCGGCACGATCCCCCCGCTCGCCGATACCACCCGCTCGTAGCTCCAGGTCGCATCTACCGGCAGACCTGTAGCGCCCCGCCGCGCCCCGCCGAGATTCGCGTAGGTAATCCCGATGCCCAGCACCGTCGCGCTCGCCTTCGTATCTTCCGCCAGCACGCTCGCAGCCACGCCGGGAATCTCGTCGGCTGCGGTCGCATAGCTCACCTCGTCCGCCTGGCGGGACCAGTGGCTGACGATACCGAGCAGGGCGATCGAGGGCGCCAGTCGAAAGAAGGGCCGCGCGGTGAAGGTCACGATGTCGCCCGGATCTCGCCGAACGATGGTCAGCAGGTCGATACCGGCGAATGGCTGCGTATGTGGCGCCACTCGCAGCGAATAGTCGGCGGGGAACTGTCGGTTGTAGTCGGCCTCGAGTCGGGCGCCCCAACGTCCCGAGCCGAGATCGGTCGTGAGCCGAAACTCGAGATCCGTCTGGCCATCCCCCGTGCCCAACGAGAGCAGCCGGTCGGTCCGCGCGACGGTGCCGGTCGGGAAGCGAACCAAGGTCTCGAACGCTGCGCGAAATCCGCCAGGACGGTGTCCCCGATCCCAGTGGTCGATCAGGGTGAGCGCCGCTCCTGCCTCGGCGTCACCTCGAAAGGTGATCTTCGACTCACCGGTGCGCAGTGCCACTGGCCCAGAGAGGTCGCCGACGTACTCAAGCAGCTCAGCCGTCGTGGTCCGCTCTGCCGGGAGGACCGGCGCCTCGGCGAAGCTGGTCACGCCGAGACTGCCGCTCAGGACGGACTGTAGGGCAATGATACGGCTGGCAATGGCAGCACCCGCTTCACTCGATGCGGTCGGGACAAACCCCGAGGCCGTCGCGGGATCGATCAGCAGCTCGAAGAGATCGTCTCGCAACGAGGCGCCGTCCGCCAAAGTCGCCTCTGCGAGAGCGCGGGTGGCGGGATCGGCATTGTAGGTGCCGGCCGTGATGCGCGCCTGCAGATCGATCAGGCCGGCATCGAAGCTCTGAAAGAACGCGGCCTCCTGCGTCTCGCCTGGGTTGGCGCCGACGTTGCCGCTGGTCGAGTCGAGAGCGATGGCGGTTTGCACCCGGGAGCGCACCAGCGGTACTCGTCCGAAGATGGTGATCGCCTTGGTGAGGCCGAGGCTTGCCCCCAGAAACCCCCGGCTGACGTCGGCCTGGCCGTCGGTGGTGAGCGCCCCCAGGTTGGTGCTGTACCCGGATATGCCGGTGATTCGGGTGATCAGTGTGTCGGCGACGTCCAAACGAGGCAGCAGATTGCTGCCCACTGTCGCGCTGGTGAGATCGGTCGCGAACGGCTCCCGATGGCCGTCGAGCCAGCGGGAATCGTAGATGTCCATGGAGCCCTCGAGCTCCATCCGGACTGCGCCGGCCGGTACGCCCACAGGCGGGAGCTGAGCCCGGACCATGGCCGGGAACAGCAGACAGGCGAACATCCCGAGGCGCCATACATGATGCCCCAAAGTCCCTCCCGAGAAGAGTCCCCGGCGTTACGACTGGCATCCGCGAAGCTCGCAACTTCGCTGTTTACGGCGAGCTTTGGAAGTCGCCCCGGGGTCGTGACCTCCGCACCGGGAAGAATCAATCTGATTGGGGAGCACACGGACTATAACGGGGGACCGGTGCTCCCGATTGCTGTCGAGCGACGTACGGCAGTGGCCGCCGGCCTGGCAACTCGCTGGAGCTACATCTCGACGCTCGAGGGCGAAGTGCACGAGCTGGAGTTGGAAGGGTCGGCGAGCAGCCACTGGAGCGATTGCCTCCGGGGCGTGATCCAGGAGCTGGGCACGGTGGGCGCGGCGCTTTCTGGGGCGAATGTCGCCATCGCCCACGGTATCCCTGCCAACGGCGAGCTCGCTGCCAAGGCGGCACTCACCGTGGCGGTTGCCAAGGCGCTGAGCCTTCTCGTCGGCCGGAGACTCACACCGGCGGAGCTGGTGGAGGTGGATGCGCGGGCGGAGCATGGCTTGAACGGCGCTCGCGTCGGCCGGATGGACCCGACCATCGCGACTCACGCTCAACGGGGCATGGCGCTTCTGTTGGAGAGCGCTACCGGAGGTATACGTTCGCTGCCATTCCCGGGCCGAGTTTGGGTGATGGAAACCGGCGTGAGCCAGGAACTCCGTCACACATGGCTGAGCACGCGGCGACGGGAGTGCGAGCAAGCGTTAGCCTATTGTCGCGAGCCGCGGCCTGGGCTGGCTCACTTGGCGCAGCTCTCACTGGCTGATCTGGAGGAGCTGCAGTGGCGCCTGCCCCCGCCGCTGGTGCCGCGGGTCCGGCATGTGGTCACCGAAACTGCACGTACTCGGTCGGCCGCGGATGCGCTCGCCGTGGGGGATCTCCGGCGCCTGGGGCGGCTGATGGTGGAAGGTCACGAATCACTCAGGCTAGACTACGAGTCCACCTGTGCTGAGGCTGACTTTCTCGTCGGCTCGGCTGTGGCCCGTGGTGCCTACGGCGCTCGGCTCACCGGCGCCGGGTGGGGTGGCGCAGTCATCCTGCTGGCGCCGCCTGAGTCGGAAGCGCGAATCCTGGCGCAGGTGTCGCAAGACTTTCAGGATCGATTCGGGCGAGTGCTGCAAGTGTGGAACACCCGGGCGGCGGCGGGCGTCAGGAGGGAGGCAGTGAGGGGTGAGAGGTGAGAGGTGACACGTGACAGGTGACAGGCGGGAGCTGACATGGATCCTCATCCCGAGCCCTTCGCTACGCTCAGGACAGGCTCCGCGAGGGACCTTGCCCGCCGTTCCCGCCGTTCGCGCCGTTCCCGCCCTGTCACCTCTCACCTCTCACCTGTCACCTCTGACCTCTCACTTCTCACCTCTCACCTCTCACCTTACACTTCTCACTTCTGACTTCTCACTTCCTGGGGCTCGCCTTGCCGGCCTACGTCATCGTGCAGGTTACCGTCGGCGATCCCGTCGCCTACGAGCGATACAAACAGCTGGCGCAGGACGCGGTCGCGGCCTACGGCGGACGCTACATCGTGCGCGGCGGAGCGACGACGATCCTGGAGGGCACCTGGCAGCCGTCCAGGCTGGTGGTGCTCGAGTTCCCCGATGCCGAACGCGCCCGTGCCTGGTGGCACTCTCCGGAGTACGCCCCTGGGAAGGCCTTGCGGCAGGCCTGCGCCGAGACGGAGATGCTGCTGGTAGAGGGCATGCCGCCAGGAGCCGCCTGAGCTCCAGGCTCACCACTTGATTCCCGCCGGCTGATTTCTACTTTGGACAATTGTACATCTTCGTCGGAGCCACGGTGGAGCTAGTGGTCGATGCGTCGGTCCTGATCGCGGTGCTCACCGGCGAAGCGACCCGGGACCGACTCATCGCCCGAACCCACGGTGCCGAATTGCTGGCCCCGGGATCGGTGCACTGGGAGGTCGGCAACATCTTCTCGGCCCTGCTCAAGCGTCGGCGGCTGAAGCTGGCCGAGGTTCATGCTGCGCTCAACGCGTACGGGCAGATTCCCATCCGGTTTGTCGAGGTGGAGCTCGCCGCCGCACTGGAGCTGGCCGATCGGTTCGGCCTCTATGCGCATGACGCCTATGTGATGGCCTGCGCCCGCCGGCAACGGGCACCGCTGCTCACGTTGGATGTCCGGCTCGGCCGGGCGGCGCGCGAGGCGGGCGTGGAGGTTCTGGAGATGCCCACATGAAGGAATTCACCTACTCCGAAGCACGCCAGCGTCTCGCCGCACTGCTCGAGCGAGCTCGGCGTGAGGGAGCGGTGCGGATCCGTCGGAAGGACGGACAGGTATTTTTGCTGCGACCGGAGGCTCCCGCCGGATCACCGCTTGATGTGCCGGCCATTGGCGCGCGGCTCAGCCGGGAGGACGTTCTCGGCGCCGTACGCGAAGGGCGACGTCCGGTCTGATCGATGCCGTCGGCGATCCCGGCACCCGATCTCACCGACCGGCCGTTTCGGCTCACCGCGGAACGGACCATGGCGCTGTCACCCGACGTCCTGTTCCGTGCCTGGACCCAGCAGATCGACCGCTGGTTCGCGGCACCCGGCTCGGCGCTCATGCGGGGAGAGGTCAATGCAGCCGTCTACTTCGAGACCCATTTCCAGGGCAAGCGGCATCCCCATTACGGCCGCTTTCTCCGCCTTGAACCCGGTCGTCTGGTCGAATTGACCTGGGTGACCGCCGGGACCAAGGGAGCCGAGACCGTGGTGACCGTCGAGCTCTCGCCAGCGGGGAGTGGAACCCGGCTTCGACTGGTGCATGCGGGATTTCCGGACGAGCAATCGATGAGGCAACACGAAGAGGCGTGGCCGCAGGTGCTGGCTCAGCTCGAGAAGCGGATGTCCGGAGGCCGAGAGTGATCACGCCCTATGTCGTGTTTCCAGCGATTGGTGCCGTCAGCATCCTGGTGGGTTGGCCTTTGGCCACCCGCCGGGTGCCTCCCAACCGGTGGTACGGGGTCCGGGTGCCGGCGACGATGAGCGACCGAGCCATCTGGTATGAGGCGAACGCAGTCACCGGACTCGACCTCTTCCGTCTCGGCCTGGCGCTGCTTGGGGTATCACTGGCCTTGCAACTGGTCGCCTGGCTGCCCGAGCTGGGCTATGTCGCGATCTGCCTCGCAGTCCTGCTGGTTGGTTCGATACGGGCGGTCCTGCGCGGAACTCGGCTGGCGGAGCGTTTGGAGCACGAAATGATCACGAAGCGGCTTGGAGGTGGAGCCTAACATGCGCCTGTTCTTGCTGCTGGCTGGTGGGATAGTCATGGTGTCAGCCTGCGCTGGCGGTGGTGACAAGAACCGCGTACCGGCTACCGAGCGTCAGCGCGATAGTGTCATTGGAGCCTCGCGACTTTCCGGGGCGCAGGGTGTCGGCCGGGCGCTGCAGGCGTCCGACTCTGCGACCTCTCGACGGGCTCTGGAGGATTCGATCGCCCGCGAGCCCTAAGACACTCGGCCATCTCCCGAGACACGTCGTAGCCCTCAGAGTCATCCAACCGGACTGTAAAGCTCACGGGGCTATATTGCGTCAGGCCTCTGCCCGGGTGGCGAAACTGGTAGACGCTTGAGACTTAAAATCTCCTGGCCTTCGGGCCGTAGGGGTTCGAATCCCCTCCCGGGCATTGTCGTGCTGCACCTCGAAGAACACCAGGAGTACCCCAATGTCCGACAAGATCTCGCCGGCGCTGACGCCGGAGCAGTGGGAGGCACGCGACTATCGTCAGCCGGCGCGCGCGCTGGACGACTGGGCCAAAGAGCAGGTTGGAAAGGCGCGCGGGGATGACGCCACCGAGTACGTTGCCAAGATTGGGTTGAGCGAGAATGGATCGGTGATCCTGATGAATCGGGCCCATGATCGCGTCATCGTGCCGCCCCCGGCTCGCGCGGTGCTGGCCGCATTCGCCCTCCTGGAGCAGCCGTTCGGCTTCACTCAGAAGGATGTCGCGTTGTTGCGCAGGGTGGTTGAGCGTGGCGGCAGAGAGGACCAATCGGGCCTCGAACTGGGGGGTCTCGCCGACCGGATCGCAGCGCTCTTGCCGACCGCGCTGGAGGCGTAGCGCGTCGCTACGGCGCGACGGGGCAAACCACGGCGAACTCGTAGGGCTGGAGGCTCGGCTCCAACACCACCGGCTTGCTCGCTGGATCTGGCAGTACGTGACCCACCCACCATCACCTCGCCCGAGCAGACCTCGGACGAAGGGTTCCCGAACACCTCGGCGAAGCGAACTCTCGAACCGGCCCGGACGACCCTGACCTACGCGCCCGATGAGAGGCTCCAGCACATTGCGAACAGCCTCGACCGATGCGGCTTCCCAGATGCACACCGCCCGAGTGCCATCAGGAGTCGGAAAGCTATGATGGAGGTTGATGTCCGGTGACAGGGTATTCGGGTCACCCGCGTTACAGAAGGCGGACGGGTCGGAAATTGTGGCTCCTGCATTCATCTATTGGCAGTGGCATCTGGCCCAGTCCCCCACGCCCTGAGTCTGACCGCTCCGCACCTCACGGCTCGATCATCCTGATCAGTTCACGCACGTGAGCAGATTCCCATGCCGAAGGACTGCCAGACCAAGTTCGAGGGACAGTAGAAGCGGGCATTCAGTGGTCGCCACTCCGTGGCCGCGACCACTGCACGCTCGACGAGTGCGACTGGGCTAAAGCAGCGAAATCGCCACCTGTTCCAGCAGATCCAACGCGTCCTGCAGTCCCCCTTCCACGCCGGAGTTGATGTGGGGCGTCCCGGTGCTCCCGGCTCGTGTGCTGCACCAGGATGGTGTTAGTCGTTCGCCCATCAACCTCGGTGAAGGTCATCGTGTCTACAGCCTCCGCTTCCGGCATGCCTTCGAACACCTCGGTGCTCACGATGCGCTCGTTCTTGATGAGCTCCCGGTACTCGCCGTGGAACGCGACCTCGAACCCGCCGTCGGC
>JBIOUY010000316.1:0-3559 GCA_044867445.1 Gemmatimonadales bacterium | reverse complement strand
CCAGATGCTGGCGAAGGGCCATTCGGGCCCGGTGCAACTGCGACTTCGACGTGCCGGTCGCGAGGCCCAGCATCTCGGCGATCTCCTCGTGCCGGTATCCCTCTACATCATGCAGGACGAAGACCTGGCGAGCGCCGTCCGGGAGTCGCTCGATGGCGGTTTCGAAGTCGAGCCGAGATTCCGGCCCGCCGCGCCGGGCGGGTACCGTTTCCAGCACCCCCGGGCTGTCGAGGTACCGCTTCCGCCGGGTCCCCAACGTTTCCCTTCGTCCGAGGGTCACGTTGATTGCAAGCCGGTGCAGCCAGGTTCCGAAGGCTGCCTCACCCCTGAAGGTTCCGAGCTTCTGCCAGGCCCGGACAAAGACGTCCTGCACCGTTTCGTCCGCCTCCTCGTCGTTCAGCATCCGGCGCACCAGGCTGTGGATTCGCGCCACGTGCCTCCGGTACAGCCGCTCAAAGGCGTGCGCGTCGCCGCTCGCCGCCAGCGTCGCATCCACCGCATCGGGGTCGGTCCTATCGGTCAGATCTCGCTGCAGTGTTGCCACTCCGGAGCCGGTTCGGGTCATCGCGGAAGAATTGGATCGCCAGATGGATCAAAAGGTTGCAGGGGAGCGCGGGGGAGGGAAGGAGAGGGGGAGGAAGCTGACAGCTGACAGCTAACAGCTAACGGCTAACGGCTAACAGCTAACAGCTAACAGAGCCTCTGGGGGCTAGGGACCGTTAGCCGATAGCCGTTAGCCGTTAGCCGGTAGCCTCAGTTCATCGCATACTTCTCCGGGAATTGCTTGGCAATCGCCGAGGCCAGGGGATCGGCAATCATCTGCATGTGGGCCGCGGCGGTCCGAAGCTGGTTGTATGCCATCGCAAAGTCGCGCTTCCCTTGCGCGTCTACCACCGTCTTGAGACCGGTTACGTGCTCACGCACCAGGCCGGCCACCGCGTCCTTGGGCAGATTGGGATTAGCGGACGCCAGGAAGGCGGCGAAATCGTCCGCGTAGGCCACCAGTCTCTGCACCGCGGCATCCTGCATCTTCTTGTCCTTCTTCGCGACGCCCGTCGCGTAGTCAACAAACAGCCCGATGTGCTCCCGCCACAACGACAGGAATGCGGTTTCGGCTTCCGGACCATAGACCGAGCCGACCGCCTTGGAGAGCGCGACCGAGTTGGAGTCGAGGGCGCCAGCCGCATCCTTGAACTCGCCTGACCGGCCGCCGAGTGCCGCGCCGGTGGCGGCCGCCGCGAGATACACATGTTGGCTCAGCGTGTTGTTCAGCGCGGTGCGCAGGTCCGAGCCGCTGGTCTGCGCAGGAGCCGGAGCCGCAGCGGAAAGCGAGGCCGCAATCACTGCGGCGCTGGTGACGAGCCTGGTAAGCCTGGACATGGGTTAGCGTGCTCCTTCTTTCTGGGTGGTGACGCGGATTTCGCCGCGCATGAAGTGGTGCCGGTCGCAGAAGTAGGGATAGGTAGCGGCCCGCTCGAACGTGTAGCTGAAGGTCGCACCCGCTCCTCGCAGCGTTCCCGTGAATTTCCCGTCGCTGCTATCGGCAACGCCGGAGGTCACGGTATGCTCGACGGCGTCCCGATTGGTCCAGGTGACCCGGGTGCCGACCGGCACCTCGAGCGCCGCATTCCTAAAGCGGAAGCTGCGGATATCCACCGCCACATCGGTGTGCCGTTCCCCACCCGCGGCGGCAACCGCGAGCACGAGCCAGATCGCCTTCATCGAGGTCTCCATACTGGATGGACGTTCAGCGTATCCCATCTACGGCGGGGGCCCGCGAGCGGATTGGTGGTAGGCCCGGCGAGGGATAGATTCTCAGTCACCCATGGCTACCCTGACCCATCCCACCATCACCGCCCCAACCGGCACGACGCTCTCCTGTAAGGGATGGCACCAGGAGGCGGCGCTCCGAATGCTCATGAACAACCTCGACCCGGCCGTCGCGGAGCGTCCGGACGAGCTGATCGTGTACGGCGGTGGGGGGAAGGCAGCGCGGAACTGGGAGTGCTACGAGCGCATTGTGGCAACGCTCAGGCGGTTGGAGAATGATGAGACCCTGCTGGTGCAAAGCGGCAAACCGGTCGGCGTCTTCCGGACCCACGAGGAAGCTCCCCGGGTGCTCATCGCTAACGCGCACCTGGTGCCGAGGTGGGCGACCTGGGATGAGTTTCGCCGGCTGGACGCACTGGGACTCACGATGTACGGGCAGATGACCGCGGGTTCCTGGATCTACATTGGCACCCAGGGAATCCTGCAGGGCACCTACGAGACCTTCGCGGAGTGCGCCCGGCAGCATTTCGGCGGCAGCCTGGAAGGCCGGCTGGTCGTGACCGGCGGGCTCGGCGGCATGGGCGGGGCCCAACCTCTGGCCGCCACCATGAACGGGGCCGCCTTCCTGGGCGTGGACGTGGACGAGCAGCGTATTCGCCGGCGGGTGGACACCCGCTACTGCGATCGCCTGGAGACCGACTTGGACGCCGCGCTCCGCCTGGTGGAAGAGGCCAGGTCTCATCGG
The DNA here is from genome assembly GCA_044867445.1 of Gemmatimonadales bacterium. Lineage (GTDB taxonomy): Bacteria > Gemmatimonadota > Gemmatimonadetes > Gemmatimonadales > GWC2-71-9 > CAVVWJ01. Next base: position 1,044 of record JBIOUY010000316.1, on the reverse strand, counting down.
CGGGCGCTCTCGGTCGGGTTGGTGGGCAACATCGCCGAGGTGCTGCCGGAACTGGTCAAGCGGGGCGTGGTGCCCGACGTACTCACCGATCAAACCTCGGCGCACGACCTTCGCCTGGGATACATCCCGAGAGGCCTGAGCCTCACTCAAGCCGCCGACCTGCGCGAGCGCGATCCCAGCGGGTACGAGGGCCGAGTGCTCGATTCGATGAGCGCGCACGTGCGTGCCATGCTCGACCTGCAGGCCCGTGGCGCGATCACCTTCGACTATGGCAATAACCTTCGCGGACAGGTCGCGGACCATCGGGGGATGAAAGAGGCGTTCGACATCCCCGGGTTCGTTCCGGCCTTCATCCGCCCGTTGTTCTGCAGGGGCGCCGGACCGTTCCGCTGGGCGGCGCTCTCCGGCGACCCCGCCGATATCGCCGAAACCGATCGCGCCGTGCTGGAGGCCTTCCCCCAGAAAAGCTCATTGGGCCGGTGGATTCGGCAGGCGCAGGAACGGGTCCAGTTTCAAGGTCTGCCCGCCAGAATCTGCTGGCTGGAGTACGGAGAGCGGGCCGAAATGGGCCTGCGGTTCAATCGGCTGGTGCGGCAGGGAAAGGTGGGGGCGCCGATCGTGATCGGGAGGGATCACCTGGACACCGGCTCGGTCGCTTCTCCCAACCGCGAGACCGAGGCCATGAAGGACGGCTCCGACGCCATCGCGGATTGGCCCTTGCTCAACGCCCTGCTCAACACGGCGTGTGGAGCAAGCTGGGTCTCGCTCCACCATGGCGGTGGAGTCGGAATAGGGTACTCCATCCATGCCGGGATGGTGGCCGTCGCGGACGGGACCGATTCGGCGGATCGGCGACTCCAGCGGGTTCTCACGGCGGATCCGGGCACCGGCGTCATGCGCCACGCCGACGCCGGCTACGAGTTGGCGATCGAGACCGCACGCGAGCGTGGGGTCGACCTGCCGATGCTCGGCGGATGACCTTCCGCGTTCCGGTCCGGACCTTGTTTCCAACCTTGGCGTCGGTCCTGCTATGGGCCGCTGCCG
>JBIOUY010000315.1:0-2463 GCA_044867445.1 Gemmatimonadales bacterium | reverse complement strand
GCATCCACGGACCAGGCACCTTGCGGTGCAAACGATCGTTGGTGGTATCGGAATATCAACCGATTGTCCATCGCCTACGGCTTTCGCCCTCGGCTTAGGTCCGACTAACCCTGAGCGGATTAACCTTCCTCAGGAAACCTTAGACATACGGCGTGCACGTTTCTCACGTGCATTTCGCTACTCATGCCGGCATTCGCACTTCCGCACGCTCCAGCCGTCCTCACGGTCGACCTTCACTGCTGAGCGGAACGCTCCCCTACCACCGGCGCGGCCCGAAGGCCACACCGATCCGAAGCTTCGGTATCAGGCTTGAGCCCCGTTGGATCTTCGGCGCGGAATCACTTGACCAGTGAGCTGTTACGCACTCTTTAAATGGTGGCTGCTTCTGAGCCAACATCCTGGTTGTCTGAGCGACTCCACATCCTTTCCCACTTAGCCTGAATTTTGGGACCTTAGCTGTCGGTCTGGACTGTTTTCCTCTCGACCACGAAGCTTAGCCCTCGCAGTCTGACTCCCGGGGTGTGCAGTCGCGGGATTCGGAGTTTGATTGGGTTTGGTAAGCGGGAAGCCCCCTAGCCCATTCAGTGCTCTACCCCCACGACTTAACCCCCGAGGCTAGCCCTAAAGCTATTTCGGGGAGAACCAGCTATCTCCGAGTTCGATTGGCATTTCACCGCTACCCACAGGTCATCCCACAACTTTTCAACGTTGACGAGTTCGGTCCTCCACGGAACATTACTTCCGCTTCAACCTGCCCATGGGTAGGTCACTCGGTTTCGGGTCTACTCGCGGCGACTCTGACGCCCTGTTCAGACTCGCTTTCGCTGCGGCTTCGTCCTTCGCGGACTTAACCTTGCCACCTGCAAGTAACTCGCCGGCTCATTCTTCAAAAGGCACGCCATCAGGCTACGCGGCACGCAAGCGTCCCGCGCAACACCCTCTGACTGTTTGTAAGCGCACGGTTTCAGGTACTATTTCACTCCCCTCCCGGGGTGCTTTTCACCTTTCCCTCACGGTACTAGTTCACTATCGGTCGCCAGGAGTATTCAGCCTTGGGCGGTGGTCCGCCCAGGTTCCCACATGAGAGACCTTCCACGTGGTACTCAGGGACACGGCCGAGAGTCGGATCGCTTTCGCATACGGGGCTATCACCCTCTTTGGCCGACCTTTCCAGGCCGCTTCCGCTAGCGATACCGATTTGTAACTCTCTGCGAGCCTCACAGGGCACGCAGGCCGGCCCTACAACACCACGACCGCAACGGCTGTGACCTATCACGCGGCCATGGTTTGGGCTCCTCCGCTTTCGCTCGCCACTACTCACGGAATGTTTTCTGCTCCTCGAGGTACTGAGATGTTTCAGTTCCCTCGGTTACCTCGACCAATCTATGTATTCGATCGGCCGTACCCGGGCATTCCCCCGGGTGGGTTTCCCCATTCGGACATCTCCGGATCAAAGCTTGCTCGCAGCTCCCCGAAGCATTTCGCTGCCTGCCACGTCCTTCATCGGCTCCTGGCGCCAAGGCATCCACCGCACGCTCTTTGTAGCTTGACCTACGTCTCACGCGTCCAGCACGGGGCTGGACCTTCACGTGAGCGTGACGTCGGAATTTTCCTCGACGAAATCGATGCTTCCAGATCTTCGGTTGATAAGTCGCGCCCGCTGTGGACGCGCGCCACGAGTGATCGCAGCGCCAGCGCGGTCATCCGCTGACCGCCGACCACGACGACGAGCGTCGTACACGGCGGTCAGAGGACGGAGTGCTATGGGGTTTTCATGATTATCGCGGGCACCGCTTCTACGGCCACCCGCGAGAGGACAGTTACTGTATCACCCGGCGCGCTCCTCGGTCAAGGCGTCCCCACGCTCCCGACCGGCTCGCTTTGCAACGCTTCAAACGGCCCGATCCGGACAGGTGGTGGAGATGAGGGGACTCGAACCCCTGACCCCCTCCTTGCAAAGGAGGTGCTCTCCCAGCTGAGCTACATCCCCGTTGCCGACCGATGCTATCCGATGAGACAGAGATGGTGGGCGTTTCTGGACTCGAACCAGAGACCTCTGCCTTATCAGGGCAGTGCTCTAACCAGCTGAGCTAAACGCCCCCGCCGCTGCGAGCGGCGATCCTACCCCGTGCCGACCGATGCGGGCAATATGCCCTTCGGGTGCCTTGACGGCTGAAGAGTGACAGGAACCCGCGTGATCAGCGGGAGGTCAGGTCTGATGGGTCTTCGAGGCGTCCAGGCCCCGCTTGCGCGGTGAACCGATCCCTCGAATGATCGGTTCATTGGATGGCCTGGTCGATCGACCTGGAAGTGGCGGATCAGCGGCGAACCGCTGTTCCGCAATCTCCCTAGAAAGGAGGTGATCCAGCCGCACCTTCCGGTACGGCTACCTTGTTACGACTTCGTCCCAATCACCAATCCCACCTTCGACGGCTGCCTCCTTGCGGTTGGCCCACCGGCTTC
>JBIOUY010000314.1:0-15676 GCA_044867445.1 Gemmatimonadales bacterium | reverse complement strand
CGTCCCTTACGAACACTACAACGGCCCATTCGAAAGCGTGTACGCGACGCTCACGATCCTGGCGGACAGGCGGTCGAACCGGCTGACTCCGATCGGTCGCAGGCTCTCTGGTCCTGGATTCGGTCCTTGCACAGTCGCCCAGTGTTTACCTGTCCGCCAGGGGGCACGAATCGGATCGCGCTGTTCGAATGGTGGGAGGACTCGTTCGAGACACCGACACGCCCCGTGCCAATGAAGTAATCAGGCTGCTCACCCACGACGCGTGCCAGTCTGGTTCTGTTACAGGCTCTAACTAAGGAGTGGCATAATCCAAGATCTTTGAGTTCGCGCCATCAAGAAGGGCACCGAGGGCGGCGGCCAAATCCCGGACATCATCAGGGCTGAGCTTTGGGAGTCCCTCGGTATATCGGGAGGAAACAACCTTCCCGCTGATCGGGGTACCCGACATCCTTGCCAAGAGAGCGGCGCGTACAGTCGCGATCCTCGCCAGGAGCCGTGTGATATACCCTTCCCTCTCCCGGAAGTAAGCGAGGCTCTCGACATCTGGGAGCCCGTTCGCGGGAATACCGACGGGAGCCTGGAGTTTCGTCCAACACCGCTCAACAATGTCTTGCAAGCCAGGCCTCACGGGAACGCCCCTATAAATCTTCACGGCAAGCGCCTGTAAGTAGGTCTGCGCAAAGGATCCTTCCCTGTCCGTGAGCTTGGCTACCTGAGTCGGTAACCAGACCAAGTTTGGCACGAAGGTATTCGTCTCCGGATCACGTGCGGAGAGCTGGCCTCCAGCCTTGGGTCCGGCCAAGACGCGCCACGCGTGTGCAGCAACGAAACCCCTACCAACCACGCGGTCGTGATAGAGGGGATTATCCGATGCATCCACACGGAGACTCTTGGGAAGGCTCTTCACAAGCGAGTTATCATCCCGGAAATAGCCCTGACTGTTCGGTGTGCCCCAAAGGTCGGGGTCGCCCGGCTTCCGGGGTCTGCAGGTGGGGTCGCGCACGGCGAAGGGGATGAGGATGGGACAACGCGCGTAAAGAGTCGGGGAGATCCAAATGCCCAGCGCGGTAAAGAGTCGGGCAGCGAGCATCTGGAAGAGCCAGATGTCCTTCTCGCGGAGGTCCTTTTCGAGATAGTGGTAAAGGACGTGATTACCGTCCACTCGGGATCGAAAGCGCTTCGAAGGCATTCGCGTGACTCCAATTGTGCAAGAGACGATGCTCTGGATGCTGGTGACACCCGGCTCCGCTTCGACTTCTGTGTTCCCGGACGAGAATGGCCTCGTCTACGGCGCACTGCGGGGCGGCGCTGGGCCTATGGAAACCGGACAAGGCCCCTCACCTGAAGGCTGGCCACGCAGGCGAATACAGACCTGACCATGAGTCCGGTGAGGCCGCCGAACCCGGCCGCGTTGAATAGCGTGACGTTCCCGCGCTGCGTCCGACTGGGAACGTGGCCGGCCGTGATCAGGTTGATCTCCGGCCAGGGCTCGATCGCGTCGCGCATGGCGTAGTTGCCGCAGCGGATCAGCTTTTCGTTTTGGTCCCCTCCGCCACCATGGCCTCACCCACGAAGTCCAGCGTGTGCGCGTCGCCCGGATCCAGGGCAACAGCTTCCTAGAGATATTTGTGCTACCAAGAGGTCGTCAGCAATTCAGGCCGGCGTCGAGTCCAAGCGGTTCGTCCCGCCATCTGCCAGATTTGCAGCCATTCGACACCTTCGACATCCGCGTGAGCAAGACATGCCAAGGTCCAGCATCCCGGCAGGACTCACTCATTCTGAGCGTCGCCCGACCCGAGCAGCGCCAGAGGAGTTGTGCCCGATTGACTTTCCGCCTGCCCTGGCGGCAGCTGTGCGCGCATGGTTCGAGCGCGCATGGCGGCGACGTGCAACGCGCCTAGGTCCAGCGTGACTTCGTGCTGCTGCTTGTCCGAGAACTCCTCGCGATTGAAGATCGCAGCTAGCCAACGTCTGGTCTCGATCTGCAATCGTGCCTGCTGAACTTCAGCGGTGGTGGTAGCCGGTCGCTCCGCGATGTCGAGCGCCTGCTCGGCCCAGACGTGCGTTGCTTCCTTCCGTGCCACCCTGATGCGATCCTTAGCGTCCGGCGTCGCGCTGTTGATGTGCCAAGAGAAGAAGGAGCGGGAGATCGGCTCCTTCATCTCTGCCGCGATGTAATCGGCGAGCTGCCCGATAGTGACGCCGTCCGCGACCTTCTGCACCACCCAGTCCACCGATGTCGCCTGCGGGCCAAGCTCGCGCTTGGCGATCTCAGTGAGTTTCGCTGTAAGCCTCCGCTCTTTCGGTCGCCCAGCCATCACTCGGCCCCGACCTTTCGCACCTGCTGGATCACCGCCCTGCCAGTGGAGCGTGCAACGCGCGGCTTCTGCTTCCGGCGCCGGCCCTTCCTAGCAACAGACTTCGCGGCGGAACTCTGTGCTTCTGCCCGGCGGTAAGCCTGGTCCCAACCTCCGGCAGTGGTTTCCCTCATCAGTCGCCACTTGCGGGCGGCGTCGTCCGCAGACTTTGCCGTGCATCCTTGGCACCAATACATGAGCGGCTCCGGTTCGTAATACAGCTCGCCATCTATGACATGAGCGAACGGCAGGCCGTAAGACCCATAAGCCGCCCTCCTTGAGATTCCGGCGTTTTCAATCAGGTCCTCTGCCCAGATCAGCTTGTTTGTCACAAAGTCTTCCTTTCCATTTTCCTGGTTGTGAATGAGGCCGGAGCCGAGGTGCCCCGCGCCTTCCTACTTCTTGCGAGTGCTCTCAGAGGCCGCCCCCGTCGGCGTTTCGCCGCTCTTAGGTACTCGGCTCCGCGGATGAGCAAGTCCGGGCGGTCACGGAACATGCCGAGGCCGGTATTACAGGTTAGACAGAGCAAGCCTCGGACGGCCTGGGGGCCGCGTCCCTGGTCGTGCGCGTGATCAACCACCAGGTTCCATGGTTCCTTACAGATTGCACACTCCCCTTTCTGGCTCAGGTGCAAGACCTCGTAGTCCTCAGGTTCCAGGCCGTACCTGGTGCGGAGCCGCGCGCGACGCTCGATCTCGCGCTGACGCTCTGGGTTTGCCTTCGCCCATAGCCGGTTCCTCTCGCGATGGCGGTCAGGATGACGCTTCCGCCAACGCCGGGTTGCTTCGCGATTCCGCTCACGCGCACAGACCACACATCGGTAGTGGCCGTCAGCCCGACGACGCCACCGGTTGTGACCACGGCTGCACGTGCGCTGCCGTTTGACAGCCCCGCATGGCAGCCGCTGCTCTCCCGTACGTAGCCGGGCCTTCGCGGCGCGCACCTAGTCCCGTGCACGGGTGCTACCTATCTGAAGGGGTGTACGCCGGGCCACCCAGCGATCGATTCCAGCGGCGTCGAACCTCAACGACCTGCCGACCTTACGGGCGAACGGCAGCCGGGCCGCGTTCCGGTAAAGCCAGACCTTCGACATACCGAGCCGCTCGGCGGCCGCGTCGGCGTCTAGCAGCCGGCTGGGGGATGAATCAGGTGTTGATGGTTGGTATTCCCCGTCGAGCAGTGCGAGGAGGTGATCGCGTTCAACGGGAATGGACGTCCCTGGGGGAAGCGCTGACGCCGTCACCTTCAGCGCAGCGCGCAACTCGGGGCTCACAAAGGTATGTCATGGGTCCAGCCTGTCATCTCGAGTCTCCGTGGTGTAGCCTGTTCGACTTCTAGAGCGGGTGTGTTCTAGCGACTCAGTTCTTGGCAGAGGCTCGGACCTGGTCAGCGATGGCTGCCAGCGACCTGAGTTCTTTCCCGAGCGCCCTGCATGTCGCAGCCTCCGTGACCGCCATTCTCGTACCGTCCGCTTGGCGCACAATGATGGGAAACCTGCTCGCACGGGAATTCAGTCCGACAATGGTGCCGGTTACGCTCTCGATCTCAACCTCCTTACCAAGGTCGGAGCTGTCGAGGCCATAGTGATGAGCGAACTCCCTGAAGTTGTCTGCCTCGGGGTCAGTACCGAGCGCAGTAATCGTGAATCGCGTAGTTGCCTGCGTGGCGCTGTACGTCATGTAGCCCAGCTCCAGCAATACGCCGTGGGCTTCTCCGACGGGCTTCAGCGTGTCGTTAATGGCTGCGCGGAGCGTGTCCAGCAGTGCTGGAGTAATCTCGGTGAGCTGCGTCTCGTTTTTCACTGTTATCTCCTCTGACCTGCCTGTTAGTGGTTGACTGCTGGGCTGCACCTTTATTTAGCTGCAACTGACGGCTGGCTCCTGCTTTGTGCGCGGAGGCGCCGCTGAATTGCCTTGGGACTGGGCGGGTTGCTCTCGTTCAAGGCGGGCGCTCAGGGGTCTGCTCGGCAACGATACGAAGCACATAGCCCCGACTGCGGACTCCCGGCATGCGACAGTGTGACACACGATGGCCCTGAAAGTCCCGAGGGTCTTGGTCTCCACGACCACCTCCGTGTACGTGCGGGCGCCCACAGTATGGGCAACTGGCGACGTGCAGCAAGTTCCCCTTCCGGTGCCGCACGATGGTCACAGGCACAATGGGAATCCCATCTTCATCGACGAGGGGCGTGATGGAGGAACTCATTAGCGCGATCCCCCATCATCCATCCGCCGCACCGTCCAGCGACTGCTTCCGCAGTGTCTCCCGCTGTTGACTAGCTCCAGGCCCCCGACGATCCGCCCCTTCTGCTGGTTGAGATAGATGCCGATCGCGTGATTGCCGAGCCGGGTGTCAATCTCTCGAAAGACATCACGCAGGTGGCTCAGAGCGTCTCGCCGCTCATGGGAAAGGTCTTCCGTCAGGTCTACGGAAGAGGCTTGCTCAATGGCTTCGAGCATCTGCCTCACAGTCATCGGCTCGCTCCCCCAGACGGCGTACCAGGCGCTCAGGACTCGGCGGAGACGATCCCGTTCCGGGTCGTCGTCGTAGCTCTTCAGCAGCGATTGGGCGGGGTCGGCAATGCCCACTCCGATGTCGATACGACGCGCGACCCAACACACCGTTGCCCGGACCAAGGCATCCCAGTCGGCGTATCCCGAGCCTCCCTCCAGGGTCGGCACTCCATCTGTGAGCATCGCCTGAACCAGTTCGAGTGCGGCGACGCGCATGTTGAGCCAGTTGGCCTCGGTGCGTGCGCTGGGATCGAAGTCGAAGACCCGTCGCCACGGATTCTCCACGTTCGGCGTAATACGGACTCGGAGGAGGCGGCGGTTCAGGTCTCCTGCAATGCGGGTGTTGTTGCCAGTGAAGAGAAGCAGCGCCCGGAAAGGCACGCTGGCGTAGGTGGATTCTCCGAGAATCCGGTCGGCGATCATCCCCGAGGTGAGCGCCATCGCGAGGCTCGCGCTATCAAGGGCACGATCGCGGCCAATGTTGTCGTAGAGGACGGACGGGGTGCCTGCTCGTGCCGCTGAGAAGAGTGCCTTGCGAATCTCCTCTTCGGACTGGGCGAGCGCCTGCGGAATCGCCGGCGCTCCCGTCGGATTGGCGAGAGCACGAGCGAGGAGAGTCTTGCCGCTGCCCGCCTCATGCGACTCGATCAGTCCCCCAGGTGCAGTGGCAATACCAGGCCGGAGTGCCGCCGTCAGCAAGAGCGCGAGCACACTCCCACGATCCATGTCCCCAGCAAATGGGAACTCGCGGAAGGGGGCCCAAAGTTGCCGAAGCGCCTCTGCCGCCATACCGACCGTTGGGTCCCGGCGTACGGCCGGTGCCATGGGGCCGGTCGGGCGGTAGAGGACTTGGGTGGCCTCGTCGTACCCCGGCTCGTCAACTACGCTGCCGTCGGGGCGGAGGAACGGTCCAGTCGTGACGGCGACAAGGCTCGGGAGTCCCATCTCGCCACTCTTGGCCAGGAGAGTCCGCGCGTACTTCGGTGCTAGGTCGGTGGGACAGTCCTGCCACGCGCCGTCCACCTTCTTCGGTTTCACGAATTTCGCGTTCCGCTGCATCCAGTCCGCAATCCACTCCGGCTCCACTGGGGCTAGGCGCCCATCGTCCATCACCCGAACGATCTGATCCTTTAGTTGATAAACCTCGCCGGACAGGGTGATGATCTCGGAGCACTCATCCACCACACGAGGAAGCTGGCCGTCGATGAGACGGATGGTCTCCCGGCCGTTGCTCAGCGTGTAGCGGGTGCCTCCATGTGCGTGCGAAAGCAGGTAGGGCCGCCCGCGGCTCGGACGCAGATTCGCCCATGCGATGCGATTGTCACCCCTGTAGTCGGGTTCGAGCGGGTCGCAGAATCGCCTCCCGTGCCACAGGTCTGGGCGGGCGAGCAGCTCGCCGACAGGGACGGACTCCCCATCTTCGGCCACGAGGAGGAAATCGGGCCGGAGCGTCCGGTGTTCCACGGCCTCTCTGGCGACCGCAATTGCTCGGTCTTGCGTAATGCCCCTCTTCTCAGCAATAGCGTCTCCGCGCTCTCGTGCCCACTGCTCGCTACGCTCACGAGCGGCGTCGCGGAGCATGGCTCTCGCGGCTTTGCGCTTGCCGCTGATTGCGCGCTGCTGCTGGCCAGTGAGACCAGCGATGTGCCGTGGGTCGAAGAAGGGCGCGTCCGGGTTCCAGAACCTAGGGCCCGTCAGTCGCCGCTCGAGAGGTGGTTCGCAGAGAGGCCCGGCGGCGAAGTCCAGGCGTTCAGGCTGCCAGACGCTTCGGTCCAACGGTGTCCGGTCGAGGAGCTGACCACTCGCGCTGAGGACGAAGTAGCCATACCCGAGCAGCCATAGGCGCTCGTAGAGCAGTTGGCCGAACGCAGGGATGTCGGAGGCCCGAGCGACAGGGATGTAGACCCGCTGCCCCCGAAGCCCGTGCACCTCGCGTGTACCGTGGTACAAGTAGCTGGAGGAACTCGGCCGCCACAGCATCGGCGCCTCAGCAAGCTCCGGGACAGCCTTGATGAGCAGCTCGCGGGTCTGGTCCGGCGAAGCCATCGCATTGAGGACTTCCTGGGGCGCCCCCGATCCGTCGAAGTCCATCATCGCCAAGCCTGGTGCGGGCGCGAACTGAAGGTGCTCCCTGGCCCGCGTGATGAGTCCCTGCCGGTGCTCAGTGGGCGTTTGCTCGAACTCTTTCCGGGTGACGACGCTGGATTCGCCAAACGGTGGGATGCCATAAAGAACTGCCTGGTGAGTTTGTAGGCGGTCAAGGCGCTGGCCGAAGGCAGTGAGTGACGCCACATGTTCGACCGTGGCTTTTCCGCGAACGAGTGTCGCGGCGGTCCGGGTCTCCAGTTCGCCCGCCTCGCTCAGCCAATATCGTTTGGCGAGTGGCGCCCGGTCGTCGGTGGAGACGATCGTGAACGTCAACTCGTCGGGGCGGACGAGCGCGCTCGTGCCATTGGGCGCGATACTCTGAGTCATCGGACTCATTTGGACCCTGCGTCCAGCGACTCCCACCATTTCTCGAACGCTCGTGCGGGCACCCGGTACTGCCTGCCCACACGCTTCGCCGGCAATCCGTCCCGCTCGATCATCCGGCGCACCGTAGCGACGCAAACGCCAAGGCGCACTGCAACCTGGGGAAGGGTGAGTAGCTGGTGAGTCCGATCTTCCATTGTCCGAATCACTCCTTGTCTGGGCACCTCCTTGTGAAATTGTGTACTGCTCTAGTACATTATAGCACAGTTGCGTACTTTACGCAAACATTTTTTCGTACGGGTTTCCGTGCATTTATCAAGAGCGTAAGCCAATGGAGCGGAAGAAGTTGGACATTGACCGGCTTCGAGCCGCGTACGAAGCAGGGGGATACTCCTCCTGGCAGCAGCTTGCCAGCGCGGCCGGCATCACCCATCCCACCCTCTCGCGGCTTCGCAGCGGTAGGGTGAGAGCGGCCAACGCTGCGACGCTCGAACGGCTCGCCAAAGCCCTGAGCGTCCCGCGGGAGTGGTTGACCGGCGAGCGAGAGGATCTTCCCTACGTGCCCCAGTGGGGGCCTGTGGGCCGGGGGAAAGGCCAGTCGCTATGGGAGTGGCCCACCGCGGCTGCCGTTCGCGACAGCTGGTTCATGCAGCGGGTTGAGGCGGCGCTCCGTCGTGATCTGGCCGAGTGGTACGGGCCGAGCGCGGGAGCGGCTTACGACTCATGGGCTCACGGGCTGCTCACCGTATTCTATGAGCTATCTAGCTCAATCGTGTGGCGGTCAGCCTGCCTCGTGCGCAGCCCGGGCGGTAGTGGCCAGGCTCTGCTGGAATCCGACGACTTGCCCACTCTCGACTGGCTCACACACATACTGGAGCCGTGGTTCGCTGCACGCGCGTACCTCAACGCCCCCGTTCTGCGCGGCCTCTTTACGTCGCTAGTCGCCAACCCGGATCGACTATGGGGCTCAGACATACGTGACGCTGACGCCCTGCGCGCGCTCGAGCAGTACGAGCTTGTGTGCCACCAAGCAGAATCGGAGCGACTGGCGTCAGTTTTAGGGCCGGAGGAGGATGAGGGGACCAAGGGGACTTAGGGGACTGACTTGTGGCCTGGAGAAGCGAGCAAAAAGAACGCGACGTGTAAGAGGTACATCCAAACAGTCCCCCAGATCCACTCAGTCCCTCCGCTCCGCAGGTCCGGTAAGAGCGGGCGGAAGGGCGGACAGACACACCGGGATGCCCGCCTCGTGCCCGTGAACACCCCGCGCGCGTGAGACAGGGCATGGCCGTCAACCCGCTGCGACCACCACTCTGGTCGTCCGGATAGAGGTGCGCATCTTGCTTCAAAAGAGCACCTCTTGCTTTGAGGTTGGATGGGCCACACCAGCCGGGAGCTGCGCCTCAGGAATGGCGCCTTGCTCCTCAGCCACAACCAACTCGCCTTCCTCCAAGGGCTACTAGACCGGCCAGGCGGCATCGCTCGCTCCCGGCGCGACCTGGTGCGCGCAGCATTGCCTCACGTTCGGCGGTACCGCCCCGTGCTGCCCTCGTACTGGACTCTTTTCCACGCCTCGGCCAACCTGCCGATCGTTTGGGCATCCAGGAGGCGTGTTGGGCGGCGAATCGAGTTCAGGCTCTCGGAGCGCGGGCGGGCGATTCTCGAGGGCACGGTGCCGGTCCACCTGCGAGGCATAGGCCCGTACCTGCCCCGCTGCAGCCGCCACCGGTCTGGTTGAATCCAGGACACGGCCAAGGATCACCTATCCGTTGCCCGACCCCAACTCGTTGTCGGAGGCGGGCCCCGAACTTGCTGTACCCGTACTGTACCTATTCCCGAGCTGCCTGGGCTGGAGCTCGGACACCCGGCATACCGCAGGTTCACGGCAACAAACCTCCAAGGAGTACCATGGCATGGCTCGGCGCGCGCGGGGCGAGGGCTGCGTATATCTGCGGGGCAAGATTTGGTGGGTGAAGGTCTACGTAAACGGGGAAGCCCGTCCCGAATCGAGCGGCTCCACAAAGCGTTCCGAGGCTGTAAAGCTGCTCAACAAACGTAAGGCCGAGCTGGCTACAGGCCGCTACTGCCCGCACGCGGACGAGGTCACGTTCGAGGATCTCGCCCGGATGATCGAGGAGGACTACCTCCTGCAGGGCCGGCGGTCGCTGAAGCGCCTACAGTTGTCCCTGCGCCACCTCCGAGAACACTTCGGAGACGACCGCGCGGTCCGCATCACCGCTGACCGCCTTACCGCCTACGCCAACGCGCGTCGTGATGGGGGCGCGGCGCTCGCGTCCGTCTCCGCCGAGTTGGCCGCGCTTCGCCGAGCCTTCAACCTCGCGGTCCGCGCCGGCCGACTGCAGACCCGGCCTATGTTCCCGACGCTGCGCCTCGACAATCGCCGCCAGGGGTTCTTCGAGGAGGAGGACTTCCAGGCGGTGCTGGCCGAGCTGCCCGAGCACTTGAAGCCGCTAATGACCGTCGGTTACCTGACGGGCTGGCGAGTCCGCGACGAACTATGTCCGATGACGTGGGCCCAAGTAGATCTGGACGCGGGAACCATCCGGCTTGAGCGGTCGAAGAACAACGACGGGCGGGTGTTCCCAATTAATGCGGATCCCGAGCTGGCTGCGGTCTTCCAGCAGCAGCGCGAGTACACCGACGAGGTGCAACACCGCATGGGGCAGATCGTCCCGATCGTGTTCCACAGGGAGGGCCGCCCCATCGTCAACTACTACAAGGCTTGGCACGCTGCCTGTAAGCGCGCGGCGATGCTGAAGGACGCAGACGGCAATCCCGTTCAGCGCAATGGGAAGGTCGTGATCGTGCGGCCGCATCTGCTGGGACGCATCCCGCATGACTTCCGCCGCTCCGCCTGTCGCCGCCTGATCCAGGGAGGTGTCCCCGAGCAGATCGCGATGAGGTTGACGGGCTGGAAGTCCCGTCAGATGCTCGATCGTTACTTCGTTTTCAACGAGCGTGATCTCAACGAGGCCGTCTCTAAGATTGCTACCCTTCGCGCCACGGCGCCGGCGGAGCGGCGCACTTCTCCCGCACTCCGAGCTGAGGCCTGATGCCGTTCCCTTGCAGCGGCGCCCTCGTGGAAGCGGCTGCCCTGCAGCGGCCTGTTGTGTCATCTAGTCCACATTTATCACGTGGTCAGGAACCATTGGGCACATGCGAGGAGGCGCTTACAGGCCAGCCCGCGGAGACGCGGTGCGTACCCCCCCTCGAAATTCATCGACCGGGTGGTGGAGCAAAGGCCTGGTTCAGCGTGCTCGACTTCATTTCTCCGGAAAAAGTCGGCAGGCCAGAGGGCCGCTCTCAAAAAATTTCACACAAAATTGGCAGAAATGTCGGCCGGTTAAAGCGCGTTGCGAGGCAGCCACCGTGATCTCTGATATCGAATCCACCTTACTTGTTGTCGGTCGCATTCACCCTCTGCTGTGGAGTTCGTAGGCTTCACGGGCGCGCTCAGCTCTTCGCCCGCGAGCAATCTCAGAGTGAGAACCTGGAGGAGCATGCGGCCTCTCGGTTCTGGGCAGGCAGGCGCGGCGGTGCTAAGGACGAGTGATCCACTGCCGCCACTCGGCCCGCTCCAACTCCCATGCCGTGCGCCGCCTGGCGCGAAGGCCGGCGAGGCTGCGATACGTGGCGGCGATGATCGCTGTCGCCAGCGCCACCGCGAGGAAAGCAAGGAGGAGTGTCTTGGTCATGGCTTCGCGCCTTCGGTGGAGGGAACCGCCTCTCTGCCGAAGTGCGGGGAGGGTACGGGAAACCTAGTGCGCGGTACGCTGAATAGCGAGCCGGTCAACCATCGCGCCTACATACGATCGCGCAGCCGCAGCAGGTCGAGGTCCCGTTGCAGTCGTCGCGCCACCAGGCTGTCGATTACAGAGCTGTTGCGCATACGCTGGAGCTCGGCTCGCTCGACATCCATGAGTCGCTCAAGCAGGTGGTAGGTCGCTCTGCGCACCCGGGCCTCATCCGCCTGCTCCAGCTCGCTGGCGGCGCCCAAGTGGCGCTGCCGGTCCAGCCCCTCCACGCGGTCGGCATAGAAGAGGTTAACGCGGTGCACGGCCTCTGGAGGCGATCGGGTCTCCTCGGCGAAGGCAGCGAGTTGGTCCAGCGCCGCGCGGGCCATACGGGCCCGAGCGGAGATCTCCTCGTCTTCCGTACGGACGCCGACGTCACCGATCCCCAGTCGGCGGATGAGGAGGGGCAGCGTTAGGCCCTGCCCCAGGAGTGTCACCAGGATGACCGCGAACGCGATGAACACGATGAGGTCCCGCCCGGGGAACGGCTCCCCGTCCGCGGTAACCTGCGGGAGTGAGAGGGCCACAGCAAGCGAGATGACACCGCGCATGCCGGCCCAGCTCAGCACCGCAAGGAGCGGGGCCGTGGGCTGGGGGCTGAGCACGTGCTCGGCGAGCATGACTCGAACACTGTGCGACAACCAGGCGGTCGCGAAGACCCAGAGGGGCCGCACGCCGATCACCGTCAGACACACCGCGGCGGTGATGAGGAGGACTCGGCCGGGACGGTCCAGGAGAGCCTCCGCGGACGAGCCGAGCTGGAGGCCCACGAGCACGAACGACAGCCCCGTCAGCAGGAAGTCGATCATCTCCCAGAGTACCCGCCCCTGCAGCCGGCTGGTGGACGAGGCGATGAGCACGCTGAACCGGCTGAGGTAGAGGGCGAGCGCCACCACGGCCAGCACCCCGGACGCGTGTACGGCCTCGGCAGGCAGAAACGCGCCGAAGGGGAGGAGAAGGGTGACCGTGTTCTCCACCGCCGGGTCGCCAACCGCGGTGAGGACGTGGCGGCCGGCCCAGCCCACCGCCACACCGATCGCTACCGACACCACCGCCGCGTAGCCTATGCGGAACGCCGCAGGCCCGACCTCGAGCACCGTGCCGGCTACCACGGCGCTGCTCGCCACCTGGAACGCCACCAGCGCGGTCGCGTCGTTGACCAGTCCTTCCCCTCCGAGCGTCGCCACCATGCGTCGCGGGAGGTGCAGCGTGTCGGCAATCGCCTTGGCGGCGACGGCGTCCGGTGGGGCAACGATGGCGCCGAGCGTGAGCGCCGCGGCCCAGGTGAGCTCGGGCGCCAGCGCGCGCGCCACCGCCGCGACGGCTGCCATCGTGACGAGCACGAGGCCGACGGCGAGCAGCAGGATGGGCCGCGCCTCCTGACGCATCTCCGCCCACGATGTGTCCTGGGCCGCCGCGAAGATCAGCGGCGGCAGAAAGATCACCAGCACGAGCGAGGGGGGAAGCGTGATCTGCGGCATGCCTGGCATCACCGCGAGGGCAAGGCCCCCGAGCGCGAATACGATCGGATCGGGGAGGCCCACGCGCCGCCCGATCGCGGCGAGAAAGGCGACGGCGGCAAGCAGGCCAAGAACGAGCCCGGCCTCAGGCACGGTGCTGCCGGTCACGCAAGCCCAGGGATGATCGCTGAAGGCTCAGCCCGGAAGAGCCGGAGTTCGCGGGGGCCCCTGGATTGGTTATGTTGCACCTCGCAGATCCTTGGATTCGCCACTCCCGGACGTCTCCTGGGTTCAAGGCTCACCGTGGTATCCCGGACGGGCTTCGACTTTAACCGCCAACGAATCGTCGGGGCCGACGATGAGTCCCCGGCGATCGCCATCATTATCGATACACTCCCGCACGACGGTCACTGCGTCACTCATGCCGGCGACGCCCGGTCGACGACCTTGGACCTCGCGCTCCGTGAGTGCCATCTGTTTATCTGCGGCTCCGGAATCGGAGGCGTGCGCGCGATCGACCTCATCGGCGATCTCCGCGAGCGCATGCCTGGCCTCGCCATACTGTGTCTCGCCGATGCCATACGGTGGACGCCCATGCTGGAGGCACGATTGGCCGTCGACGTCACGATCCTCCGCGAGCCGTTCACGGCCGATCTGCTGCGGGCCTCTATGCGGCCGCTCCTGCCGCTCCTGTCCATAGGCACCACCCTGGCATGGCGCGCGGGGGTTCGTCCCCGCGATGAGCGGTGTAGAGCCCCCGACGGCAAAGGCCCTGCCGAAAGTCGCCGCGATCCGCTCGATCTACGGCGCGCGAAAATGTAGCGGGTCCCTGAGGCTCTGCAATTCCCGGGTGAGTGGCGGGCTTGGCGACGTCGAGGGCGTGGGCATAGGCCTCGCCTATATCCACTAAGCCAAGGAGACACTTCCCTTTCACGCCTGCGACGATGCCGCACCCAAAATGGGATAAGTTCCATAGACTAGGGCGCCTGGACGCGGACACCGCCGTAGGATGCGCTTCGACATCGTCAGAGACCCAGCGAAGGTCGCTCGAATCCAGAAGCGGCTAGCCGACCGAGAGCAGCGGCTGATGGCTTCTCGGGGCACACTCGTGCGCTACGAGATGCCAGCCTTGCCGCATGCCTTCCCGCAGCTCAGTCGAATCCTGGACGGTTCGGCGCACCGGGCCCAGTTCTTCGGCATTCATTATCACATCAGAAGTAAGGATGGAAGGATTGAGCGGCTTCTACCGGCAGCCGAGTACTACAAGTTCGTTTTCGGGGCCGTGGCCGATAAGCGCTATGCGCTCGAGCTCGGCCTGGGCCGCCTTCGCGAACTCGAGCGCTGGATCGAGCGGTATTACGATGAGATCCGAGAACCCATGCTTCGGACCGAGCAGGCTTCCTTCCGAGTTGTGGACAAGGTCTATGCGCTGAAGGCGGAACTGGGAAACATTCTCTTTCTGGTACGTGGAACACTGGATACCATCGCTACGCTTTTGCACTTCCTCTATGGTCCCAGCTCACGTCACTTCACGAGTTTCGCCGCCTTCGTGAACTACCTCAACCAGGGTCATGCGGCCGGAGCGGACGCCGATCCCGCGCTGAGAGAGTATATCGAAGGGCATTTCGGGTGGTTTCGGATACTGCGCGAGTACCGCGATTACGTGACCCACTACGGCTCCATTGACATCTCATTCTACGAGCTCCGGGAAGGGGTCCTGCGGACCTACCTGCAGGATGCCATGCAGGTGCACGAGGTGGTGGCGCCGGTTCTGGCCGGGCTCGACTCCTTCTGCGAGTTCGTCGACCGACACTTTGCGGCCAGGATTGCAGGAGTCACCTAGGGGCCAGAAGGCTCCCGCCGAAAGGAACGGGGTACTCGCTGTCCCGGTGGTTGCTGAGGTCGTCACCCTCCGGACAGGGATCGCTGGTAAGCACTCGGGTAAGCCATAGCGGTGCTCTTGCCCAGCGCGTATGCATGGATGCTACTCGGGCTGGTCGCCGGCTTTCTGGCGAGCAAGATCGTAAACAAGACCGGTGAAGGTGTGGTGCTGGATATCACGCGAGGCGTCGTCGGCGCTCTGGCGAGTGGGTGGCTCTTCAATCAGTTCGGCCAACCCGGAGTGAATGGATTGGACCCCTGGAGCTTGCTCGTGGCGGTGGTCGGTGCCGTGGTCCTGCTGGTACTCTACCACGCCATTACGGGAAGAGCGCCTATCCGGATCTGACGGCGGCATTGTTACCCACGAGCCGCCCGTAGAAGCTGAACGCCCTGGGTCGGGATTTCCGGCCCGGGGCTCGCTACGTTGCCGTCCTAGTGGAGCTCGAGAGCGCTCGCGGTCGAACTGCATGCACAGTTGAACGGCCGTCACGCTACGTCAGGCACGCCAGTGTCACACTGTCCCCGCCGCAGGTCTGCCCTGGCACCCTCCGCCAAGCGCCCGTAGCCCGCGCGAATCTGGTCGAGTTCGCGCTCTTCAAGCTCTTCGAGGCCCAGCAAGGCGTTGTGGGCCCCTGACGTGGCGCGAAGCAACTCGTCCAGCTTCACCTGCACCGCCTCGGCATCACGGTTCTGCGTATTCTGGATGAGGAATACCATCAAGAAGGTGATGATCGTCGGACCGGTATTGATCACGAGTTGCCAGGTATCGCTGAACCGGAAGAGTGGGCCCGTCACCAGCCAGGCAAGGATCACACCCACGGCGAGGATGAACGCCGCGGGTCTGCCCGCCACCCGGGACGTTGCCTTGGCAAACCGAGTAAACCGCGATCGAGACTTTGTCGGGCGCATGGGATGGTCCTGTCCGTCAGGGCGTAGCACACCGCGATCGTGCACCGATGCCGAATCAGCCGAACGGCACCCATTCGTGACCGCAACTCCGACATCTCGCCTCAGGGGTGGCGCTGAGCCCGGAAGTCCTGGCGTGGTGCCCGCGGTTGCCACACTTGGGGCACGGCCCAGGATCGCGAGGATGCCACGGGTTGGTACACCCCCAGCTCATCTGGCCGCCGCTGGTCTCACCGACTGGGACCATCGGGTAGCCATCGTCGGGGCAAGTT
>JBIOUY010000313.1:0-6141 GCA_044867445.1 Gemmatimonadales bacterium | reverse complement strand
GGCCGAGAGCCTGGGAAAGCGGGTCGACCGGAAAGGCCGGACCGTGCAGGTCGGGCCAACCCCAGTCGGGGCGGTGGGCGCCACCGACCAGCACAGCCAGGTGCAGCTGTTCATGGAGGGGCCCTTCGACAAGGTGATCACCTTCGTCGTGGTGGAGAATCTGGAGGAGGAGGTGACTATTCCAGGGCGCTCGGACCTTCCTGCCGATCTCGCCTACCTGCCCGGCCACAGCCTCGCCGAGCTGCTCCGTGCCGAGCTCGAGGCAACCGCTACCGCCTTGGCCCAGTCAGGTCGAATGAGTTGCACCCTTCGCTTTCCGAGTCTCAGCGCCCGTACGCTGGGCGAGGCCATCATGTTCTTCCAGTTGGCCACCGGCTTTGCGGGTGCCTGGTATGGGATCGATCCGTTCAATCAACCGGGAGTGGAACTCGGCAAGCGGCTCACCTATGCGGCCATGGGGCGGCCTGGCTTCGAGCACGTTTGACGCTCCCCGGCCCCTGGCCTACCTTTCCCGGACGTTTGGCGCACAAGGCTTTAACCAGGACCTGCTCCATGGCTGACGATACCCAGCGAGCGGTCGATCTATTTGGCGGCGCGGTCGCGCTCGTTCCCGGTGGCGTCACGGTCCGGGATTCCTCCAAACTTCGTTCCGCCGCGACCGACCGCCTGGTCTGGCAGGCGGTCTTCAGTTCTGGTACTGAGCGGGAAGCGGCTCGCTGGCTCCTCTGGGAGTTGGGGCAGGTGACGGGCGCCCGTCCGGCTTCGATCAATGGACTTTATCGGGCGCGGGGCCGTGGGGAGGTGGGTGGATTCACCGTCCCGGCAATCAACGTGCGCACCCTGGCCTATGATGCCGCCCGAGCGATCTTTCGCGCCGCCCGCGCGGGCAAGGCCGGCGCCATTCTCCTGGAAATCGCGCGTTCCGAGATTGCCTACACCGAGCAACGACCCGCCGAATACGTCTCGGTACTGATCGCCGCGGCACTCCGCGAAGGCTACACCCTCCCGCTTTTCATTCAGGGCGATCACTGCCAGGTCAATCAGAAGAAGTATCAGGCTGACGCCGAGGCTGAGGTGGGCGAGGTCAAAACGCTCATTGCTGAGGAGCTCGGGGCCGGCTTCTACAACATCGACGTGGATACCTCGACGTTGGTGGATCTCTCGAAGCCCACCCTCGACCAGCAGCAGCAGGTCAACTTCGAGCGGGCGGCTGAGATCACCGCCTTCATTCGAGGGAAGGAACCGGAAGGAGTAACGGTCTCGGTCGGCGCCGAGATCGGTGAGGTGGGGATGAAGAACAGTACGGTCGAGGAGCTGCATGCCTTCATGCAGGGCTACAATCGCAGTCTTGCTCGCTTGGGCGATCAGGAGGGCATCAGCAAGATCTCGGTGCAGACCGGCACCTCGCATGGCGGCGTGGTGCTGCCCGACGGATCAATTGCCGATGTCCAACTGGATCTCGAGGCCCTTGCCGCGCTTTCCAAGGTCGCGCGCGAAACCTATGGGCTGGCTGGGGCGGTGCAGCACGGTGCCAGCACGCTTCCCTCCAACGCCTTCGGCAACTTTCCCCGGATCGAGACCGCGGAAATCCACCTCGCCACCAACTTTCAGAACATCGTTTTTGATCACCCCCGGCTACCCCCTGACTTACGCGAGCGGCTCCGCCGGTGGGTGGACGAGAACGCCGCGGCAGAGCGAAAGAGTGGGGACACCGCGGAGCAGTTCTACTACAAGGCCCGGAAGAAGGCGATCGGTCCGTTCAAGCGGGAGTTTTGGTCGCTTCCCGAGGAGATCCGCGGCGCGATCGCGGCAGATCTCGAGCGGACGTTCGCGTTCCTCTTCGAGCAGCTCAACGTGAACGGCACCGAAGATCACATCAACCGATTCGTCCAGGCGCCGATTCAGCATCACGCGGCTCTCAAGCCGGTGCTGGTAGCGGCGGCCGACGACCCCGAAGCCGGGGAATAGGGGGACTGCATGGCGCGTCGTCGAGGAGGCAAGGAGGTCGTCTACGTCGAGCGGGGAGGCGACTCCTCTGCCAAGTGGCTGTTCTGGGGCGCCGTCCTGGGCGCAGGACTCGCCTTGTTGTACGCGCCCCGGAGCGGCGAAGAAACCCGCCGGGTGCTGCAACGGAAGCTGTGGAAGCTCCGGGCGATGACCGAGGAGAAGCTGGACGAGCTGGCGCAGCAGTTCGGCGGCGGCAAGGAGGCGCTCGGCGATCTGGAGGAGGAGGAAGAGGAGGCGGAGTCGCTGGAAGCGGCCAAGGAAAGTCCCACTTTCCGGGCCCGTCCGGCCGGGCCGAGCGCCCGGGAGGAGCTCGAGCGCCGGCTGGCCGAGGCACGAGCCCGCCGTCGTACGGTGGGTGATTACGAGGAGCCTCTCGCCTGAAACGCCCGCGAGCCGGCGGGTGGCATCGTTCGCCCGCCGGCTTTCTCTACCGTATTCTCCAGGCCGCCGACGAAGACAACATTCCGTTCCTCGCCAGCGCCCTGACGTTCGACGCGATGCTGGCCGCGGTTCCCTTCGTGCTGCTGCTGGTGATCGGCCTGAGCCACGTCGCACAGGCTTTCCTGGGCGGACCGACGGTCGATCCCGCCACCCTGTTCCATAGCTTCTTCCCCTCCCACACGGCCGGCCCGGGGCGCGATCCCTTCGATGTGATCGAGCGGCTGCTGATCGGCATTACCCGGAATCGGGGCCAGATCTCGTTGGTTGCGGTGCCGGCGTTCATCTGGTTCAGCACCCGCCTTTTCGCCGGAGTACGAACTTCGCTGAATGACATCTACGATGTCTCCCTGCGGCCCGCGCCCCGGCGACACTTCCTGGTGATCTTCGTCCTGGCCAAGCTGCGGGACATCGGGATGGTGATTGGAACGGTGATCCTCTTCCTGGCCAATACCGCGCTCACGACGGCGCTCGCGGTGCTGCAAGCCAGGGGCGCCGAGCGGGTGCCCCAGCTTGCCTTCTTCGTGTCCAACGTGGGGCGAGTGTTAGGAGAGCTGCTGACCTTCGCGTTTTCAGTCTCGCTGTTTTTTGTGACCTACCGCTATGCCTCGGTTCGCAAACTTCCTCTGCTGACCGTGCTACTCGCCTCCACCTTTACCGCGATTCTCTTCGAGCTCGCCAAGCGGCTGTATGGCCTGTACCTGGCGAACTTCGCCTCGCTCGAGGGGCATATCGGCGACGCCAATCTGGGAGCCATCGTCCTGTTCGTCCTGTGGATCTACTATACCGCGCTGGTCTTCCTGCTCGGCGCGGTGGTGGCGGAGACCTGGGAGCTCCGGATCATGCAGCAGCGGCAACGGGCGATACTGCAGTGAGAAGTGAGGAGTGAGAAGTGAGAAGTGAGGACTGACCGCCTGAAGCCTGAGCGACGGATCGTCCTCATCCCGAGCGACGGATCGTCCTCATCCTGAGCGACGGATCGTCCTCATCCTGAGCGATAGCGAGGTATCCCCTCCGCCCATTGTGGAAACCCGGCGAGTAGATCCCTCGTTCCGCTTCGCTGGGCTCAGCGCCCCTCGGGATGAGGATTGCTCCTTGCTTCTCACTTCTCACCTGTCACCTGTCACCTGTCACCTGTCACTTCTCCTGCCGCGTTCCCCGGCTTATATTTGGCTTGCCTCAGGTCCGAAGGGCACCGGCGCGTGAACCGCGTCAGGACCTCGCCGGTAGCAGCGCTAAGCGATGTCCGGTGTCGCTTCGGGGTGCCTGAGGCACTTGCTTTTCCGCCCCGCCCAAGCCCCCGCCCCGTCGTTGGTCGTTGGCTACTCCGTGATCGGATAGGCTCCGTGCTGTAAGCCAGCAGGCAGTATCTTTCCTTTTGCGACCAAAGACTAGAGACCAAAGACCAGAGACTAAAGACCGCCTTTCATGCCTATCGCCCTCGCCCGCCGCTATCGTCCCAAGCGCTTCGCCGACCTTCTAGTCCAGGACCACGTGGCCGCCGTGCTGCGCGGCGCCGTCGCGAAGGGGCGAGTGGGCCATGGCTATCTGCTGACCGGCCCACGCGGGGTGGGGAAAACGACCGCTGCGCGGATTCTGGCGATGGCCCTCAACTGCCCCCGGCGCGATCCCTCCGGAGACCCCTGTGGCGAGTGCGAAAACTGCGTCAGAGTGTGGAGTGGGGCGGCCAATCTGGACGTGGTCGAGATCGACGCCGCGAGCAATCGAGGCGTGGACGATGCGCGCGACCTTCGCGAGCGTGCGATGTACGCCGCGTCCCGGGAGGGACACCACAAGGTCTACATCGTAGACGAGGCCCACATGCTGACCCGCGAGGCCTGGAACGCACTCCTCAAGGTGCTGGAGGAGCCACCTCCTGGCGTGGTCTTCGTCTTTGCTACGACTGAGCCTCAGAAGATCGCCGCCACCGCGGCCCCGGTTCTCTCCCGGCTCCAGCGATTCGACTTCCGCCGGATTGGCCCTGCTGCGATTCGAGATCGACTGCGCCAGGTGCTCCAGGCCGAGGGCATCCCGGCGGAGGACGACGCGCTCACCCTGATCGCGCGCCACGCGGATGGCGGCATGCGGGACGCATTGTCGGTGCTCGATCAATGCCTGAGCCTGGGCGAAGGCGAGGTCACCGCGGTGCGGGTGCGGGAAGTTCTCGGGCTCGCCGGGGACGAGCTGTATGCCGAGTTGCTGGGTCTGGTGGCTGAGCGACGTCCTGCCGGCGTGTTTCCCCTCATAGAGCGGCTGATCGATTCCGGCGCGGACCTGGTTGAATTCATGGGTGGTGCCGGGGATACGCTTCGATCTCTTCTTCTCCTTCAGCTCGGCGGCGAACCCGAGGGGCTCACCGAGGCCATGCGCCAAGCATTGCACCAGTACCGCGAGCGCCTGGCGCCTGGAGACGTGCTCCGGATGCTTCGGCTCCTGACCGACGATGAAGCCGCGATCCGCCGGGGTGGAAGTCCGCGACTGGTCGTGGAGACCTTGCTGCTCCGCTGGACAATGCTGGATCGGATAGTCGATCTCGAGCAGGTGCTGAGCGGTGTATCTGGAGGGGCGCCTTCTCTAGTTGTTCCTCCTCGAACTCCACCGAGCGCGCGGCCCCCGGCAAGCTCGGCGGTTCCACCAGCTCAGGGCCCGGCCAGCGTACGACCCCGGAACACCCTCGAGCTGGCCCCCGCGGCCCCCGCGGCAGCCCTCCCGGCATACGGCGGCCCTCCCGCGGTGCCCCTGTCGGGCTCGGTTTCAGCGCTCCAGGGGGCCTGGCCTGAGATTGTCGCCCAGCTGCGAGAGCGGAGCCAATTCCTGAGTCAAGCGCTGGCGGCGACCTCACCATCCGCGGTGGACTCGGGGTGGCTCACGGTCACGCTGGCGGAGCCCAACCCTCTCTTTGCCGAGCGGCTGCAGGCTCAGGCGCCCGTCGTCGAGGAGGTGCTTCGGCCCTGGCTGGGCGAACCGCTTCGCCTTCGGGTTACCCAGCCGGGACCGACCGACTCTGAGACATCGCCACGGCTCCCCCGCCTGTCCCAGGGCGCCATCCAGGCCGACCGTCTGCGGAGCCTGCGAGCAAAGGATCCTGCCCTCGACACCGCGGCCGATGCATTAGATTTAGAGATCGTGGATGAGGGTCTGTAGTCTTAGGTCGTTGGTCTTTGGTCCTGACCACGTTGCGATCTCCTTGGCTTCCCAATAGCTTGGCGCCCATGGCAGGATTGCCCGACAGCATGGCGGATCTTCAGCAGCTTTTTCAGCTCGGCCAGCAGGTGCAAGGCCGGCTTCAGCAGTTGCAGACCGAATTGGCCAGCCGCACCATCGAGACCTCCTCCGGAGGCGGCATGGTCCGGGTGACCGCGGACGGCAGGGGCACTGTGCATCGGGTCGCAATCGACCCTGCCGTCTTTCAGGAGCACGACGCCGAATTTCTGGGTGAGCTAGTGCTCACGGCCGTGGCGGAGGCACAGCGGCGCGCGGCAGACATGCTCCAGGCCGAAATGCGCAAGGTACCGTCGCTGCCATTCCCGTCCCCGCTCTGACCGGTGGGTGCTATCGAGGAGCTGATTGCCGAGCTCGCCAGGTTGCCGGGAATCGGTCGCAAGACGGCCCAACGCCTCACCTTCCATTTGTTGCAGCAACCTCCTGAACAGGCGGGACGTTTGGCCGCGGCGCTGGTCGCGGTGACCGAGCGGG
>JBIOUY010000312.1:0-7760 GCA_044867445.1 Gemmatimonadales bacterium | reverse complement strand
ATCGCCATCATGTGGACCTATGATGGCTGGGCCGACCTCTCGTTCATGGGGGGCGAGGTGAAGGACCCCGGGCGAACCTTGCCCCGGGCGTTGATCCTCGGCACGGCCGGCATCGTAGTGGTCTATCTGTTGCTCAACTTCGCCTATATCTATCTAGTGCCGTTATCTGAGATGGCGACCTCGCCCCTCATCGCGGCCACGGCTGCGGACCGGATCCCCATCCTGGCCGGCATGGGCGGCGCGGTGGTTTCCGGCGTCGTCATGGTGTCGTGCTTCGGGGCGCTCAACGGCTCGATGATGACCGGCCCGCGGATCTTCTTCGCGATGGCCGATCGAGGCCTGTTTTTCCGCACGATTGCTCGGGTCTCCCCCCGTTACCAGAGTCCCTCCGTGGCCATCTGGCTCGCCAGCGGCCTTGGCGTTATCTACGTGCTGCTCAACGATTTCCAGCAGCTGGCCGACAAGTTCATCCTGGGCATCTGGCCCTTCTACGCGCTGGCGGTCGCCGCTGTCTTCATCCTCCGCCGGACCCGCCCCGAGCTACCCCGGCCGTACCGGACCTGGGGCTATCCGGTGGTGCCGATCCTTTTCCTGCTCGCATCGGTGGGGATGGTGCTTAACGCGCTCTGGACCGATCCGATCAATACCGGGATCACGTTCGGGATCATTCTGGTGGGGATGCCGGTGTACTACGCCTGGCGAGGGTGGGCGCGAGCGGCGGGAACGGCGGGAACGGCGCGGCATGAGGGTGCTGCGTAGGGCGCGCGCGGCGCGGCCGGCGGAGCGGCTTGGAGGCTCACGCCGCTGCCGGTGCGAACGGCGCTTCGGCATCGGGAGAGGTCCCTTCGGGCGCTACAGTCCACGCCCGATAGATCAGCTTGCTACTACGCCTTGAGCCGGTTGGCGAGCACTGAATGCGCCCTCCGGGGCCTCCCCCGCTGCCTCGCGCGGCGACGCTCCCAATGGCAACGAGCTCATGCTGACTCGAGACCTCGCCGCGGGCGAGCGCTGGGGGCGATGCTCCCGAAGCGCACATCAGTGCTCGCCAACCGGCTCAGGTTGTAGTAGCAGGCTAGCCTGCGAGGGCGTGGACTGCGGTGCGCGGAGGGAGCGTCGTCCGCGGCGCGAGCCCGCGAGTACGGAACCCCTGCCGCAGCGCGGGTGCCGCCGCCGGCGCCGCTCCCGCCCTCCTACACCCGAATTTCGATCGCCAAATCCGCCGCCAGGACGCTGTGGGTCAGCGCGCCGATCGACACAAAGTCCGCGCCCGCCTCGGCGTACGCCCGCACGTTAGCCAGCGTGATCCCACCGGTCGCTTCGATCTCGATCCCCGGCCTCAGCTCTCGCGCGCGCCGCGCCCAATACCGCACCACGTCGGGCGACTGATTGTCCACCAGCAGACGGGTCGCCCCGGCCGCGCAGGCGCGCTCGAGCTGATCGAGCGACTCCACTTCGACCTGGAGCGCCGTCACCCCCCGCTCGCGCGCCTCCTGGAGGGCGGTCGCGAGATCCCCGCCCGCGCGGTTGAGCGCCTGCCAGTGATTGTCCTTCACCATGACTTCGTGGCCCAGATCGGCACGGTGCCGAGCGCCGCCGCCGGCGATTACCGCCGCGATGTCGAGGAGGCGAAGCCCAGGCACGGTCTTACGAGTGTGCAGAATGCGGCAGGAGGTGCCGGCGACGGCCTCCACGTACGCACGGGTTGCGGTGGCGATCCCGCAGGCCCGCTGCATGAGGTTGAGGAGGGGACGTTCTGCCCGAAGGATCCGGCCCATGCCGCCGCGCAGCACGCCGACGATCGCCGCTGGCACAACCGAGCGGCCGTCGGGCACCCGCCATTCGATGCGGCACTCGCAGGCGCGCGCGACCGCATCGGCATATGGGGCGCCGGCGAGCACGCCTCCGCTGCGATATTCGATGATTCCTTCTGCGGCGAGACCGGCCGGCACAGTGACCGCGGTGGTGATATCGCTCGGGCCGTCTTCAGCCAGGGCGATGGCGGCGATGCGCTCGGCGTCGCCGCTCACCGACCCAAAGCCACCATGCGGTCGATGGCGCCTCGTGCGCGCGCGGCGATGTCAGGAGGAACGGTGACGTGGTATTGGTCGAGCACCAGGGACTCCCGAACCCCGGAAAGCGTGATCGTTTTCATGAAGGCGCACACCGCCTCAGGGTCGGCGGCGATGAACTCCTTGGCCGGAGCCATCTGGCGCATCCGGTGCATGATGCCGGTCTCAGTCGCCACGATGAAGCGAGAGGCCGGCCGCTCGGTCACCGCGCGCACCATGCCTTCAGTGGAGGCGATGTGCAGCCCTTCGGGGCGAATGTCGCCGTGGCCCATCTCATAGATCAGCTGGCCGGCGCAGCCGCACTCCGGATGCACCAGCACCTCGGCGTCGGGGTAGCGTTGGCGGGCCGCGTTCAGCGTCTCGGCCCGGATGCCCTTGTGGACGTGGCATTCGCCCATCCAGACCTCGACCCGCCGGTCGGGGCGCATCCGCCGCACGTGGGCGCCGAGAAAGAAATCGGGCAGGAACAAGATGCCCTTGTCGGCCGGGATGGCGTCGATCACATCCAGCACGTTTCCGCTGGTGCAGCAGTAGTCGAGCTCGGCCTTTACTTCGGCCGTGGTATTGACGTAACCGACCGAGATGTAGTCGGGAAACTGCGCCTTCCATTTCCGGACGTCTTCAGCCGTGATGGTGGCGGCGAGCGAACACCCCGCGCGAAGATCGGGCAATAGCACCCGCTTGCCCGGCGATAGAATCGCCGCGGTCTCGGCCATGAAGTGCACGCCCGCGAAGATGATCGCCTCGGCGTCAGTACGGGCAGCCTGCCGGGACAGTCCGAGCGAGTCCCCGACGTAGTCGGCCACGTCCTGCACCTCGGGGCGCTGATAATTGTGCGCCAACACAACGGCGTTCCGTGCCCGAGCCAACCGCCGGATCTCGTCCTGGAGCGCGGCGACTTCTTCGGGCGATTCGGTGGGCTGCTCGATGACCGGGAGTGCGAGCCCGCCGCCGTTCTGACCGGGCCGCTGGATCACACTGCCTCCCGCCTGAATCCGGCAGGCGGGTAATCCAGTCGCCGGTGACCGCCCCGGCTCTCCCGGCGCTTGCGCGCGGCTTGGGTGATCAATTGCGAGACCAGCAGTTGATTCTGAGTGCGCCATGCCGCGACTGGTGTTTGCTCTACCAGGCCGGCCAGCTTCTGCTCGGCGTGTAGGAGAGAGGCTTCGGTCCGGTGCAGTCCCACATCCGCCGTCATGAGCTCTCGCATCTGGAGACGAATTTCCTCGCACTCGGCGTCGGCACCGAAGTCGCGCTCAGGAGGAACTTCTGGAAGTGCCGCTGTCGTCGTCGTCTCGAGCTCGCCGCCGAGGGCACGCCCCGCACGGTCGGCGAACACCAATCCTTCCAGCAACGAGTTGGATGCGAGCCGGTTGGCGCCGTGAACACCGGTGGATGCGACCTCGCCCACGGCCCAAAGACCTGCTTTGGTAGCGCGGCCCTCGAGATCGGTCCTGATGCCGCCCATGGCGTAGTGGAGCGCGGGTGCCACCGGCAGGAGATCGCGCGACGGATCCAGCCCATAGCACGAGAGCATCGCGGTAATGCCGGGGAAGCGGGTGGGGAAATCGGGTACCGAACGGGCGTCGAGCCAGGCGCCACCAGAGGCGTCGGCCGAGGCAACGGCACGCGCGACGACATCGCGCGGCGCAAGCTCGGCGCGCGGGTCGGCGTCAAAAGCGAAGCGGCGGCCGTTCGAATCCAGCAGGACAGCGCCGGCACCACGGACTGCTTCAGAGATGAGGGGAGCCGGGTTGATGCCGGCTAGCTTGAGGGCGGTCGGATGGAACTGCAGAAACTCCAGATCTCGCAGCTGCGCGCCGACCCGATGCGCCAGTGCCCATCCGTCCGCTGTAGCGACCTTGGGGTTGGTGGTCACTGCATAGAGCTGACCAACGCCACCGGTGGCAAGAACCACCGCAGCAGCCGGAATCGCGTATGCCGTGCCGTCACGAGGCAGTGCCGATACCCCGACCACCCTGCCATCCTGGCTCAGCAGTCCGGTGACCTCGGTGTGCTCCACCAGCTCGATCTGGGGGTGCCATCGAACCACCTGTGCCAGGCAGCCGATTAGCGCGGCACCAGTGCGATCCCCGCCGGCGTGGATGATTCGGGGGCGAGAGTGAGCGGCTTCCAGGCCGAAGCGGAGCCGGCCGTCGGGCCCGCGGTCGAATCGAGCACCCAGGGCCAGGAGCTCGTAAATCCTGTCCGGTCCTTCGCTTGTAAGAATCCTGACGGCTTCGGGGTCGGCCAGGCCGTCGCTGGCGGCGAGGGTGTCGGCGGCGTGCTGGCTGGGACTGTCACCCGGTCCCAGGGCCACCGCGATGCCGCCCTGGGCCCAGGCACTGGCGCTATCCGCGAGGGTTTCCTTGGTGACGACCACTACGGAACGCCCCTCGGACGCGAGCCGCCAGGCAGTCCAGAGTCCGGCTATGCCCGTTCCGACAATCACGGGGCGAGGGGTGGTCATAGGCACTCAATATAACCCTCGACTCGCCGGCGAGTTCCGATGCAAAGGCAGACAGAACGAGGCGGACGGAAAAGAGGCGGACGGTGAAGAGGCGGACGGTGAGGAGGCGGACGAAAGACAGGCGGTCAAAAGAGAGGCGGACGATCCTGAGGCGGACAGCCCGCTTCGCCACCGTCCGCTGCTCTCCGTCCGCCGCTTCTCCGTCCGCCGCGTGACCGTCCGCCTCCGTCCCGTCCGCCTCCTCACCGCCGGCCGCTGGTCCTTCCGCCTCCCTACGTCCTCACCCTCGCCAGCATCAGCAGCGCCGCCAATAAGAACACCAAGTTCGGCATCCAGGCCGCCAGATTGGGGTTGACCACGCCACCGGCCCCAACCGCCTTCATGATCTGGGTAACAAGAAGGAAGACCACGGTGGTGCCCAGGCTGATGGCGATCCCGATCGCGGCGCCGGCACGAGGAGAAGTCACGGCCAGCGGCGCGCCGAAGAGCGCGATGATGAAGCAGGTGACCGGCAGCGCCAGCTTGAGCGCCCGCTCCACGATCAGCTTGTTGGCGTCATTGCCCGATCGCGACAGCGCATCGATGTAGCGCCCCAGCTCGAAGTAACGCATCTCATCCGGTGCCTTGGGCTCGGCCAGGAGATCGGCTGGGGTTTGGGTCAGCGCCTTGAGACGCATCGTCCGGAAGGCGAACATCGCCTGCCGCCCGGGAGCGGCGATCACCCGGCTGGACCCTGCGCGAAGCCGCCAGCTCTTGGTCGCCCGATCGTAGCTCGCACTATCGGCGGTGATAATGAGGTCGGGGTAGCCCACTCCGGTCCCCTGCCGCTCGAACAAGAGCTGCTTGAGCTGGCGAGTCGCCACGTCGAGTGATCGGATGGTATACACCCACCCGGCATCGCCACGATAGACGAAGTTGAATCGAGACCGGGTCGACCGGGCCGGCTGTGCCTTCTGGATCTCGAGCTGTTTGGCGGTGGCGCCCGGCGCCAACTCGCCTACACCGAACGCAAGCAGTGACGCGAGCGCTGAGGCGATGAAAATGGGTCGCATCAACCGGTGGAAGCTCTGCCCGCCGGCCTTCGCGGCCGTCAATTCGGAATGCCGCCCCATCGCGCCGACGGTGAAGACGGTGGCGAAGAGGACGGCGGCCGGCATCACGATGAAGGCATTTTCCGGGATGGAGTAGATGTAGCTGATCACGATCTGCTTCACCGTGAGACCCCGGTCCAGCAGCTTGTTCAGCGTGTCGGTCAGGTTGATCACGATAGAGACCAGCGGAAACCCCAGCGCCGTGAGCACGAAGATCCGGAGCCAGCTCGAGACAACATAGCGATCGAGGGTTCTGAGTCCGGTCATGCCGCCCGCCTCCAGCGAACCGCCCGTCGCCGGAACACGTGTCGAATGGCTTCGATTACCTCCTGGAAGTCCCCGCCACGAGTGGAGCCGGACTCGCGGCTGACCCAGATCAGTCCGATCACGCCGATGATGGTGAGGATGATGTTGGGCGACCACATTGCGGCCCAGGGTGCCACGATCCCCCGGTCGGCCAGGCTCTCACCCGCGGTGAGCCCCACGTAGTGAATCGAGAAGACAGCCAGGCCACCTCCGATGACCAGGCCGATCCCGCCGCGGGGAAATCGCAGTGCCATGACGATCCCGATGATGACGAAGGAGATGCAGGCCATGCTGATCGACCACTTCTTGTGGACCTCGACCGCATAGCGGTCCCCTCGCCGATCGGCGTCCTGGGCTCGATCGATGGCGGTGGCCACTTGGGACCAGTTGGTGAGCTGGAGCCGTTGAGAGGACGCAGAAGACGCAGGGGAGGGAGAAGACGGAGGCGGACGAAATGGCCGGGCCGGGGCGGTGAGCCGCCCGGCCTTCGGCTGGATGCCTTGAAGCTTTGGCTTTGGAATCACTGTGGACCCCGCCGGCTTTGGCGTCCTCTGCGTCTTCTGCATCCTCTGCGTCTTCTTCGCCGTATCCTGCCCCTCCGCCCTCTCCGTCTTCTCCGCCCTCTCAACCTGTGCTACCCCCTGAGCCTCAGCCGTCTTGGGTAGAACGAGGGTCTGCACCTTGTCGAGCACGTGGCAGTAGGCCGGCAACGGGCGCGGCGGCTGCTCTGTCTCGTGCGGCGGCAAGGGCGGCAGCGCGAGCAACTTGCGGAGATCGTCACTGGCCAGTTTCACCCGGTCCTGCTGGGCCTGGACCTTCTCGTCATCGGCCTCGTGGATGACGGACAGCATCTCACAGGTGCTCATCTCGCGGTCCCCCCGGACCGCGTCCCCGCTGTTGCGCTGCAGCTCGTCGAACACGTTCTTCACCCGGATGTCATTGATCCGGAAGTAGGTCAGCTGAAAGGTCTCGGGTTGTGACGGCCGGTATTGGTGGATCGTGCCGTCGTAAAGCCGGAGACTCAGGTCGGTCTGGCCCTCGGCGTAGGCCATGAGCCCGCTGTCGGCATAGATGATTCTTCGGCTGGTCTCACCTCCGACATCGTAGATGGTCACTCCGCGCAGCTGGCCGGTGGCGGCATCGATTCGGCTGGCGCGCAGGAAGTACTGGGAGGGAGGGACCTCGTTGATCACTTGCTCCCGGAGCTCGAAGGTGGGCTTCTTCCTCCCGATGTCGATCAGCAGGGTGCGGAGTCGAGCGTTGCTCCGGGGGAGCACCTGATCGACAAACACGAAGTTGAAGACGGACATGGCCATGCCCCACAGGAGGACCGGGGTCAGCAGCTGATACACGCTGACGCCGCTCGCCCGCATGGCGGTGATCTCGTTGTCGGCGGCCAGGTGGCTGAAGGCGTAGAGCACAGCCACCAGCACGGCCATGGGCAGCGTCATGGCCACGATGAACGGAACGCTCAGCCCGAAGACCTCCGCGATGACGGTCCAGGGGAGTCCCTTGCCTACCAGCGACCCGAATTTCTTGGCGATCTGGCTCAGCAGCATGAGGCTGGTGAGCGCCACCAATGCGAACATGAAGGGCGCGGCGAGCTGGCGGAGGAGGTATCGGCTGAGCAGGCGCACGATAGCTAACTTGTCTGGTTGTAAGGGGTTGTTTCGATCATTATATTGGTCCGACCCGTGGTACTCAAGTCTCCCCGTGACCTTCTAGAGTGACACGCTTCCTCGTCGCCCTGGGCTGTCTGGTCTCCCTGCCCGGGCTCCTCGCCGCGCAGGCCGACAGCGCGGGTCCCAGGCTCCGGCTCGACTT
>JBIOUY010000311.1:0-4891 GCA_044867445.1 Gemmatimonadales bacterium | reverse complement strand
CGCGATGTCGATGTGATCGAGGAGCGAGAAGAGGGAGTTGGCAGGCGCGACGGCGTACTCGGCGTAGGTGCCGCTGGTGCGGGGAGCCCAGAAGGCCACGCGGCGTCCGAGCCAAGCGGGCTCGACTTCCGGGCCGAGCGCCTCGACCACCCCGGCGGCCTCGTTGCCGGGTACCCAGGGAAGCACGGGAGGGTCATACACGCCGCGGCGACGTTCGGTATCGGAGAAGTTGACACCGATGGCCTGGAGACGAACGAGAACCTCGCCCGGTCCCGGCTGAGGCGTGGGGTGGGAGCGGAGAGTGAGGACGCCTGGGTCACCCAGGGTATCAACAACGATCGCTCGCACGCTGCTAACGTTGCTCAGGCGGAATAGACCTGATCTTGGCCGCGAACTGCGCGTGAGATTCGGGATCAACCGGCCGGTGTCTTACTGTGCGACTCGCCGGGTCCTTGCCCAGAAAGTTGTCGTTCTTCCAATTCTTCGAGGGTCTGATCGGCCGAGGAACAAAGCCGCCTCCACAGTTGGGACACACGTTGCCCAAGACGCCATCGGCACATGAGGCACAATACGTACACTCATAGGAGCAGATGCGTGCCTCGAGTGAGTCGGGTGGCAGCACCTTGTTGCAGTTCTCGCAGGTGGGGCGAAGCTCCAGCATAGACGCTACTCCACGGGCATAAGCTCGAACGGTTCATTGGGAACCCGATAGACATAGTACGCCCGATCGCGGGTCACGTAACTGAGCACCCACTGGATCTGTCTGCAAGTTGATCCATCGTCGTGCGCGGCTCGTTATGCTGGCTCGGATGCTGCGGCACGCATAGCTCCTAGTCGCCAGGGTTGCGGTAGTACACCGGCACGTTGAAGAGCCCACTCCGCGACAGCAAGGAATAGCCCGGGATCGCCCCTCATAGCAGCTTCGTGACCTATCGAAGAGGTCGATGCTTGGCGAGAAACTCTCGCCAACGGCGGTCACAGAGATGAATTCGAGGCCGTCTTCAAGATGACGCCCTATGAAGCCACGCTCATTGGCATCTTCCCAAACCGGAAGACGGGGGCAGGAGGTGCGCCATGCACCCATTACCTCTGAATACGCCCTGGATCGAGGACCGATCCATTCGAGTAGATCGAGTATCAGTGCTTCTACGGGATCCGCCAACGTGGTCTCTCTCGCGGCGACGGGTGCGCTCAGGTTCTGCTTGGTATCGGAGCGGAAACGAGACTCGAGCCGCCGCGCATTAGACCGCCGCCGATCAATGCCTCGGCGAGGCCTTCGATCTGCGCGTCAAGCCTCTGACTGCTGCGGCCGTCTTCCGTCACGGCCGCGCATGGAGTTCCAGCCGCATCCACGGGTGGATGCAGCACTGGTAGTGTTCTGTCCCGGGCTCTTCGATCTCGTCAGTGTGACTCGCGCCCGGGGCGATGAAGTCGCTCGGTGCCAGATTCCGGCACTCGGGCGCCGGGACGGGGTTGCCGGACAACTGGTTCAAGACCTCGATCATGCCACCACCGAAGCGCTCGACCTCGGTGAACGTGTGCACTTCGCCGCCCCGGTTCACCGCGAGCAGCGTTTGACCCACGCTGGCGTTGATCGTCCCGGGGGAGAAGCGCCAGGCAGCGACGGTCTGGTGCTTCCGGAGAAGCTCCAGGAAGCGCTGGAAGGTGACGCCACCCGAGCGGGTGCAGCTCACGTCGGCGGCATTGAAGCTCTGCGGGTCACACCCGTCCATCATGGTCACGAGTCGTTCCTCACCGCCTGCGACGGCCTGATTCAGGGATACCGGCGCCGTCGGGCGGGCAGCGTCGTCGCAGGCGGTGAACAGCGATGCGCAGATGGCGATCGCGCCCGCGAGCAAGAGTCGCTGCTGCATGGCTAACTCGCCCGTGCAGCCGACAGCCGCCGAATCACCGTCCCTCGCAGAATGGTGAGGTGGTGATAGCTATGCCGGACGGCGTGGTCCTCGAGCATGAACTGGCAGGTAAGCGGGGCATCGCCATTGAGCGACACCGGAGCCGCCCGATCGAGCTGCTCGTCGCCGAGAGCCCGGATAGCGGCTGCCGCTGCCGCGCTGTTGCGCTGGAGCAGGTCCAACGCCGCCTCCTTCGTGACCGCGTCATGCTCTCGAGCGTGCTTGGCATTGATCTGGTGGACCGCATCCCAGGTCACGCCCACTACCGGCTCGCCACCCGCCAGCGTCTGCGCCAACTGGATCTCCAGCGGGTACATGGTCGCGACGTGATGGACAACGACCCCGACCTTGCGGCCGTCCTTGGGGATCCGGCTGTGCCACTCCGTGTCCGAGAGAGCGCTCGCGAACTTGCTGAGAGCGCGGGCCCCCTGTTCGAGACGATCGGCGAGGGCGTCACTACGTTGACTCATTGGTTCACCTCTGGCTGATGTGAAGCGTTGATCACGTGAGCACCAGTCTGCGAAAGTGAAGCGATTCCGCCAATGACTGGTCGTCTCGACTTCCTGCTCGGGCGTCGCTAATGCCCGAGTGCTGAGTGCTTAAGCGCTTAAGCAGTGAGCGGTGAGCGGCAATGAGTAGAAGTGGGTCCTCATCCCGAGCGACGCTGAGCGCAGCGAAGCGGACCGAGGGACCTGCTCGCCAGGGCTCGAGAACCGCCCAGCAGATCCCTCCCCCTCGCGGTGCTCCCCTCGCTGCGCTCGGGGCAAGCTTGTCGGGATGAGGAACTCCCCAAGTGTCCTTCTTACTCCTACTCCCTAGTCCTCACTGCTGACTTCTCACTGCTCACTTCTTACTGCTCACTGCTTCACCGGATCTCCTGCGGCTCCGCGTAGAGATAATCGTCCATCACAACGAGATCGAGATTGCCGCCGTCACTCAGGTCCTGGACATCAGCGCCAAGCGCCCGCTGGCCCGAGGTGATGCGGACCTTCGCCACAATCGAGGAGGAGAACACGACGCCGACGAAGGAGAACCCGGCCGGATCGCTCCGGACTGGTGCGTGGTATTGGCCAAGGCTCCGGCCCTCGGCGTCGAAGAGCTTGATGGACGCCGCTCCCTGTCGCTCTACGTCGGAAAACACGACCCCGAACCCCCGCGTGGCCGCCGGGGTCTCGGTGCCAGGGATGCGGAAGCTGGTGGTCAGCGACGCGCTGCCGATCGGCATGAAGGTCTTCGGCTGGCTGAAGGCGTTGAAGTTGTCGGCATAGGCCGGGTTGATCTCGCTGAAATCCTGGTCGCTGTTGTGGAATCCGCTGCCGTCGGTGGTGAAGATCGCGCCAGCCTTCACTGTGGTGTTGAAGAAGTCGCCCGGCATCTCCGCCGGGGCGCCGTCCCATTTGATTTCCCGATGGCCGGCGTCAAATGGCCCTGGGGTGACATTCAACTGAGCGCCGAGCGCAGTGCGGAACTCGACGAGCGTCGCGGCGATGTCGCCCGTCGCGGTGAAGACCCGAAACTCGGACCGACCCTCGGCCGCCGGGATCCCATACCCTCCTGGAGTGGCAATCGCCCCGGTGTCCCCGTACCCGGGGCCGGTTGGGTTGGAGCCGCCGTCATATCCGCACCCGGTTCCTGCTAACGTCAGAACAACGATCCCGGCGCCGACGAGGCCGCCAGACATTCCAGCCATGATGCCCTCCCTGAAGTAATGAGTCCCGGGTGACAAGCGCGTATCGCCAGCTCCCCAGTCAGACTCGTGGTATTAAGTACAGCGCATTACACTCGCTCGACCGGCCAAGCGCTCTTCGGTGCTTCGCTGATGCGACTCGCCAGGCTCCGGAGCGATCAGGCGACTCGTGCGTGGACGTCCAGATATTCGCCCACCACCACCGTGGTGCCGTCGGCGGCGACGTTGTGTTGCTGGAACAGCCGGGTGAGCTCCTGGCGGAGGCGGCTCGCACCGTCGGGATCGGTCGCCCGAAGGGTTGCGACCGTGGGCCCGTAGCGGGTGGCGAATAGCTCGGTCACGGCCGCGGGTGGAAACGGGAAGCGAAGCTCCAGAGTCCGACGAGTGCAGGTCACTGAGGTGACCCCGCCGCCAAGGCGCGCGCGAACCACGGCTTCCTCGCCCCACTCGAGCGGGCTCGGCACTCCCGAGGGTGGCGGCACCACGGCGGCATGGGCGCGCAACATCTGCCCGACGAATCCATCGAGCGTCCAGTTCGCCATGGCCACGCGGCCACCCGGCCGGGTTACTCGCAGCAGCTCCCCGACTGCCCGATCCGGCCGATAGGCGAACATCGCGCCGAACATCGTCACGGTGGTGTCGAACTGGTCGTCGACGTAGGGAAGCGCCTCGGCATCGCCCACCTCGAAGGCCACGACGCAGCCGGCAGTGCGGGCTTCATGCCGAGCCTGCGCGATCAGGTTGGGGGCGATGTCGATCCCGGTGACGCAGGCTCCGGCCCGTGCCGCCGGGATGGCGAGATTGCCGGTGCCACACGCGACGTCGAGCACCGATTCCCCCGGACGAAGCCCCAACCGGGCGATGAATTCCTCGGCGCCGGCCGAGAAGCTGCGCGCGATGGGCAGAAAATCCCCCGAGGTCCAGACCGATCTGGCCCTGGCGGTAAGGAGATCTTCGGACCAGGCGCGGACCACTCCCCTCGTACCGGGGCCGGCGCAGGGAGTCTTGTCGGGTGACATGCCAACTCCTCCTCCTCGTTCAATGGATCAGGGCGCGCGCACCAGTCTGTGAAGGCGAAGCAATTCCGCCAATGACTGGTCGTCCCAACTTCCTGCTCCGGCGTCGCGCGGCTGACAGCTAAGTGCTAAGTGTTTAGTGCGAAGTGGTGGAAAGCAGAAAGTGCAGTGGAACTCGGAGGGTCTGGTCCTCGTATGCGTGCATGACCAGGTGTGTGCTACTCGGCTGGAGCAACCTCCTCGCGTTCTGTTCTTCCGTCGCTCAGGAAGAGGAT
>JBIOUY010000310.1:0-4867 GCA_044867445.1 Gemmatimonadales bacterium | reverse complement strand
GGCGTGCCGGTGGAGCTCGAGGCCCGGACGGCCGTCGCGGGGACGGCGGGGGCGGCGGCGGAGTCTTGTGCTCTCAGGAACTGAACGGTACGTTCGCTCCTCTCTCCATCACGAACTCGCTCGCCGCTTCAGGCTCCTTTCCCCCTGACGGGCACTGCCCGAGAGGCGCCGCTATGAATCCGCAGCAGACCAATGTCGATATTCTCAGTCAGAACGGCATTCTTCCATCGTGGGTGACGCTG
Organism: Gemmatimonadales bacterium; assembly: GCA_044867445.1. GTDB lineage: Bacteria > Gemmatimonadota > Gemmatimonadetes > Gemmatimonadales > GWC2-71-9 > CAVVWJ01. The sequence continues at coordinate 4,625 of JBIOUY010000310.1, read as the reverse complement.
GCGGCGGCGCAGGAGACGGCGATCAACAACTTGTCGGCCGCCGAGGTGCAGGCCTTGCTTGACATTCACGCGAAGGTGGGGCCGATCGACGTGGGCCTTCCCACGGCCAGAATACTGATCTTCTAGCGCGCCGAATGGACAGCCTCACGCATAGCGAGCACCTCGGCCTCAAGATCTCGCTGGTCGAGGGCCGCCTGGATCGCTCTTGCCGCGCATTCCTGGCGCATCCGTCCCTGGGCGAGATCTTCCCGGAGTATCTCTTTCGCCTGCACTGCGCCGTGCGCGCGATCGTCCCGCTCATGGAGAGCGCCCGGGCGCGCGCCGCGGCCATGGCCGACTCCTGTCCCGTCGCGGCCGCACTGGTCCCCTACCTGACCCAGCACATCGCGGAAGAGACCGGGCACGACGAGTGGCTGCTGGAGGACATGCAGGTGCTGGGCATGAGCCGCTCCGACGTACTCTCCCGACCGCCCGCCCGCACGGTCGCCGCCCTGGTCGGGGCCCAGTACTACTGGGTGCTGCATGCCCATCCGGTGGCGTTCCTGGGCTACGCGACGGTGGTCGAGGGGACGCCGGTGAGGGTGGAGACGCTCGACCACCTAGTCCAGGCGGGAATCCCCCGAGAGGCTCTGCGCACGCTATACCTCCACGCGGAGCTCGATATCGGCCATGGCGCCGAAGCGGCGCAGTTCCTCGACAGCCTGCCACTCACAGCCGATCAGTCCCGGCTGATCGGCCTAAGCGCCCTGCATTCGATCGAGCAGTTGAGTCTGGTCATCGACGAGCTGGTGCAGTGCCCCCAACCCGCCTGATCGGCGTCGCCGAGCTCAAGACCCTGGTGGTCTGCGACCTGGTGGACAGCACCAGGCTGGTCGAAGGCCTCGGCGACACGCGTGCCGCGGCGCTGTTCCGCCGTCTGGACGAGCAGACCCGCGCCCTGGTCGATCGGTGGCGCGGCCGTGAGATCGACAAGACCGACGGCTTCCTGCTGCTGTTCGACCGTCCCATCAACGCGGTGCGGTTCGCGGCCGATTACCAGGCCGTCCTCGAGGCCCTATCGAAGGAGACCGGTGTCGAGCTGAGCGCCCGAGTGGGGATTCATGTGGGTGAGGTGGTCATCCGGGAAAATCCGGCGGCCGAGGTGGCGCAGGGAGCCAAGCCGGTGGAGGTGGAGGGACTCGCCAAGGCCGTGGCGGCTCGCCTCATGTCGCTGGCCCAGGGACACCAGACGCTGCTCAGCCGCGCCGCCTACGACGTGGCACGCCGCAGCACGGTCGGTGGAGTCGAGAACGGCACCCTGTTGGAGTGGCGGGCTCACGGCGCCTACCAGCTCAAGGGCGTCACCGAGCCGATCGAAGTGTTCGAGGTCGGCATTGCCGGCGCCCCCCTCCACACCGCACCGGCGGATTCCGAGAAGGCCCACCGGGTCGGCCGTGAGGGCCGCCCGGGGATCCTGGTCTTACCGTTCGCGGACCTCTCGCCCGAAGCCGACACTGGACACATCAGCCACGGCCTGGCCGACGAGATCATCACCAGCCTGTCGGGACTGGAGGCGCTGCGGGTGATCTCTCGCAGCGCGGCAGTGCAGCTCAAGGAGACCGGCAAGGAGACCGCGTCGCTGGCGGCCGAGTTGGGGGTCGAGTACGTGCTCGAGGGAAGCGTGCAACGCGCCGGGGCGAGCCTCCTCATCACCACCCGTCTGCTCCGGCCCGAGCAGGGCGAGCTGGTCTGGGGCAAGAGCTTTCGCGGCGATCTTCAGGCGCTGTTCGATATCGAGCAGACGATCTCCGAGAGCGTGGTGGGGGCCCTCCGGGTACGGCTCACGGCAACCGAGACCGAACGGCTGAAGACTCGGCCCATCCCGGACGTCCGGGCGTACGAGTACTACCTGCGAGCCAAGCAGCAGGTGTACAGCTTCACCGAGGACGCGCTCGATCGCGCGCTGCACTATCTGGACAAGGGCGCCGAGCTGATCGGAGAAAACGTCCAGATCTATGCCGCGATGGGTTATGTGTATTGGCAGTACATCAATCTCGGCGTCAAGTCGGAGCCGGTCTATCTCGAGAAGGTGCGAGAATGCGCGGAGCGGATCCGGGCCCTGGACCCCGGCTCACCCGAGGCCGACCGCCTGCTCGGGCTGGTCACCATCTTCGCCAGGGGAGACATCCAGCACGCGGTCCGACACCTGAAGCGCGCACTGGAGGGAAACCGCAGCGATCCCGACGCGCTGTTCTGGCTCGCCCTGCTCTACGGCTTCGTCGGACGGCCCTCGTCCGGATACCCGCTGGCGGAGCGGCTGCTGGAGATCGATCCGCTGTCGGCGGTGATTCACGCGATCCCACCGACACTCGCCGCGCTGGACGGCGACTTCGGCCGGGCCTGCGAGCTCTTCGCCAAGGCTCACCGGATGGAACCCGACAATCCGGCCATCAACTTCGTCTATGGTCAGGCGCTGGCGATGGCAGGCCGGGGAGAGGAAACCTGCGGGCTGGTGGACCAGATCGAGCGGGACGCCCCCACCAGCTTCTACCACGGACTGGGCAGCGTGCTGCGGGCGGCGCTCCGCGGGGACAGGGCAGCGGCACATGCGGCGCTCGAGCCAGCGGTGGAAGAGGGGGCCAAGGCCGACATGCAGTACTCCTGGACGCTGGCCCAGGCCTTTTCGCTCCTCGGCGAGACCCAGCCGTCGGTGCAATGGCTCGAGAACGCAGTGGCGCGGGGGTTCTCGAATTACCCGATCATCGCCGAGCTGGACCCGTTGCTGGAGGGAGTGCGCGGGGACGCGGGATTCCAAAGGGTGGCGCGCAGCGCGAAGGAGAAGTGGCAGGCGTTCGAGGTCTGACCTACTTCGAGTCCAGCGAGGAACCCAACGCTCGACGGCGCGCCTGGCCCGCGCCGTGCCAATTCGGCGAGGATACCGTCTGTCTGATCCCTCAGAGCCAGCGTTTCCGCGTCATCCAATACTTCTTCTACTATGTGGAGGATGCCGGCCTACAAGGTCACCCGCACGATATCGAATCAGTCTTCGTCTTCCTGCCCCAAGATCCTGCTCTCGCGACCATCAGCCGGCGGCTGCGGAAGAAGCCGGCCTCGCTCTCGGGAAGGTCGAGGGTGACCGTGTGCTCGGATTCCACCACCGGCGCGCCGAGGAGGGCAGCGTAATCGCGCAATAGCGCGAGCGGGGCCGCGTCGAGCCGGGACCGTCGTTCATTTCGGCCGGCTCATGGATGCGCCCAGGACCGCCGCGAATTGATTTGTTGAAGGTATCCCCGTACATTCACGACATGTCCAAACGCAAATCCCATCGCCGAGTCGTCCGGGAGCCGGTGCAGGTCTATCTCGCTCCCGACGATCGAAAGCTGCTGGATGCGCTGGCGCACGCCACCGGATTGTCCCGCGCGGAAATCCTGAGGCGGGGCATTCGGAGCTTCGCGGCCGCAGCCCAGGGCGGAGGCGCCAGGAGCCCGATGCTGGCTTTTCTCGACGAGATGGCGAACGAGGAATGGCCCGAGGGACTGGCGGAGCGCCACGACGAGTTCCTGGCCGACGACTACCGTTCCCCATGAGAGGCGCGCTGTTCCTCGACACCTCCGGCTGGCTTGCCGCGATCAGCCCGCGGGAAGCCGCCCATCCATCCGCCCGCGCCGCGTACACCGAGCAGGTGTCGAGCGGCGGCATCCTGGTGACTACTGCCCTGGTCATCGCCGAGATGCACGTCCTCCTGGTCAGGCTCCGCGGCCCGGCGGCCGCGCTCAGGTTTCTGGATGGTGTTGCCGCCGATCCCATGCATGAAGTGGTGGATGTGGACCGCGACCTGCGACTGGCGGCGATCGAGCGCTGGCTGCGCCGCTTCGCCGACCAGGAGTTCAGCCTCGCCGATGCCGTCAGCTTCGAGGTCATGCGGCGGGGCAAGCTGCGCCGCGCCTTGGCGCTGGATCACCATTTTGCCGCCGCCGGGTACGAGGTCGTGCCAGGCTCATCGGGCTAGCCCCACGCCCCTTTTACCACGGAGGACACGGAAACAAACACGGAAAACGCGGCCATGTCCTCCGTGTTTCCGTGGTGAACGGGCGGAGCGGTGGGGTAACAGTCCGGGGGTGAAGCAGTTGCCATGACCGCACAGTGGGTAGTGGAGCGCACCGCGAACCGCCGGTTTCCCTTCCGGGTCTCCATCGAGCAAAACGGGCGGCTCATCGTCGCGGTGCGAGCCCAGGCGCGTTGGCCGGGCCCCGGGCAGCAGATCTTCTGCCTCCGCGAGCGCCAGCTCGACCCCGCCGAGCCGCTCGAGCCGGTGGAGCGGGTGCCGGTGGCGCATCTCACCCGGGTGGGCCGCAAGCTCACTATCGTGCTCGACCGCGGCAGCCGGAAGCGGTGCGAGCTGCTGGTGGTCCAGAAGCCCCGGCGCGACGGAACCGGCACCCACGAGCAGATCTTCTTCCGGACCGAGTCGGGCATCCGGGCCCATCGCTCCCGGACCAAGCTGGAGCTCTCTCCCGCGTCAGCCCCGCTCACCATCGTGATTGACAGCGGCGAACGCTATCCCTGGCGGTTTCCCGGCTCAGACATCCAGCGCCGGAAGCTCCCCTCGGGCGACTACGCCCTGCTCGACGGGGAGCGCATCGTCG
>JBIOUY010000309.1:0-6305 GCA_044867445.1 Gemmatimonadales bacterium | reverse complement strand
CGCGAACAATCCACCGATGACGCCTGCGCCGATCATGTAGTAGGCGAGCTCGGTCCATTGGGCCTTGTTACTGAAGAGATACAGAACGTCGAAAATGACGGCGGTCGAGAGCAGGCCGAGCGGGAAGACGATAAGCATCGGGTGGACCGCATGACCCGCGAACTTCACCTTGCTTTCCATAAGAGACCTCAAGAAACCTCAAAGGCTGTTTTCCGCCAAACCGGGCCTCCAGGCCGGCTTACAAGATGTATTCGGCCAGGCCGGCCGTATGTGATCTGGAACCCGTTCAGCGGGCAGCCCTGTCGAGGGCGTCCCGGACCATGAGGATCAGGCTGTCTGCGGCGAAAGGCTTCTGCAGGAAGGGGTACTCCGAATCCCGGATGCCAGGCTGGAGCTTGTCGGCCTCGGAATAGCCCGACATGTACATCACCCGGACGCCAGGAAGCATCCGGGTGATTCGCTCGACCAGTTCCTGGCCACCCATCTCAGGCATGATCACGTCGGTGAGCACTAAGTCGATCAAGCCAGCGGCCTGCTCGGCAATGGCCAGCGCCTCCCGTCCATGCCGGGCCTCCAGCACCACGTAGCCCTGGCCGGTAAGTACCCGGGAGGCCAGGGTCCGAACCGCCTCCTCATCCTCGACCAGGAGAATGGTCTCCGAGCCACCGGGTGGCTCCGGTATGGCCACTTCGTCAACGCTGCCGGTCTCATCCGACGACACCCGGGGGAAGCAGACCTTGAACGTGGTTCCCTGCTCCAACTCACTCTCGACCCAGATATACCCGCCGCTGTGAACCACGATCCCGTAAATCGTGGCGAGCCCGAGTCCTGTGTTCTGGGTAGCTGCCTTCGTGGTAAAGAACGGCTCGAACAGGTGGGCCTTCACTTCGGGGCTCATGCCATGCCCGGTGTCGCTCACCACCAGCATCACAAAGGGGCCCTTGGGCAGCTCCACCCCGAAGCGTTCGCTCTCCTGGTCAGCGGGCCACTCGAGATTGAGCGTCTCGATCCTCAGGCGGCCACCACCGCGCATCGCGTCCCGGGCGTTGAGCGCAAGGTTCATCACCACCTGCTCCAGCTGCCCATAATCCGCCTCCACGGCACCCAGTCCGGGAGCCAGCCGGGTGACCAGAGTGATGTCTTCCCCCAGAAGCGGCCGAAGCATCCGTTCCATTCCCGACACCACGCTGTTCAGGCTCAGCACCTGCCGGGCGACCATCCGCTGCCGCCCGAACCCGAGGAGCTGCCGGGTAAGATGCATGGCCCGCTCCGCCGCCTTGCGGATCTCGTCGGCGTCAGACCACCGGGGATCATTCCGGTCCAGGTTGGTGAGCAGGAAATCGCTGAACCCCAGAATGATCATCATCATGTTGTTGAGATCGTGAGCGACTCCCCCGGCGAAGCGTCCCACGACTTCCATCTTCTGAGCCTGCCGGACCTGCTGCTCCTGCTCGATTCGCTGGGTGATGTCCCGGCCGACCCCTACGATGCCGGTGATGTCCCCCTGGTCTCCCCAGAGCGGCGAAAGGGTCGTCTGCATGTGGCGGGTCCCCCGCCGAGTCAGCAGGTCCCATTCGTAGGTGACTGTCTCGCCGGCCAGTGCACGGAGATTGGCGCGCTGGTGAAAATGAGCGTCCTCGGGACCCACAATGTCGGCCGTGGTCCGCCCCAGGAATTGCTCGGGCCGGAAACCCTCGCGCTCCAGCCAGCGGCCGAAGATATCCAGGCATCGCTGATCAGTGTCCAGCCGGAACACCACGTCGTCGATCGAATCGACCAGAGCGCGAAAGCGTTCCTGTCCCGTCTGCAGCGCCGAGAGAGCCGCGGTTCGCTCGCCCAGCAGCACCTCATTGGCCGCGAACGCGCTCGCCCGTTCCATCGCTGCGGAGAGGAGACCAGCGACCAACCTGAGGGTATGCTCGTGCAGATCATTGAAGGCGTGCGGCCGAGTGGACCAGATCGCCAGAACCGCACGCACGCCGGCCTGGGTCTGCAGTGGAACCAGAATGCAGGAGCGGGCTCTCAGGACATCCATGAGCCCCCGCTGGACCCGATGGTCCGTGGTCAGGTCGTCGGAACGCAGCAGCTCGCCGGTCCGGTAGCAGCGCAAGGCCAGACTGGGCTCGCTGTCCACTCGCAGGCCAATGTTGGCTATAGCCAGCCCGCTGCCCTCACAGATGCAGAGACCTCCATCCTCAGGCAGCAGGATGGCGGTGGCGTCCGCTCGCGTGAGGGCCTGAACCCGCTCTGTCACCACCCGCATCACCGCTCCCAGATCGGGGCCGGCTGTGGCCACTGCCTGCTGGGTATCGATGACCGCCGCGAGCCGCTCGGCCTCGCGGGCCAAGGCTCTTTCGGTCTCCCGGGACCCGGTTACGTCCCGGGCACAGGCGACTATTCCGTCGGGGGTAGGGGTAATCCGGACCAGGAACCATCGATCCAGCGGCGCGAACCGGGCCTCGAACTCCACCTCGGTCTGCTGCGCGATGGCCCGGAATGCCTCCGCCTGAAAGCGTGAACCGGTTATTCCCGGGATAGCCTCCCACACATTCCGCCCAATCAGGTCGCCGGTCTGTTCCCCTGCCAGGCGCAGATAGTCCACCACCCGGGCATTGACCAGAGTGAGCCGCCACTCGGGATCGCAGGCCAGGAACAGATCGTTGACCCGATTGAGAACCTCCTCGGCTACCCGAGCAGGGACCCTTTGCAGCAGCAGGACGGACAGCCCCTCGGTCGAGGGAAAGGCCCGAAGCTCCAGGAGACCCCCGGACCGAGGGTCGCGGAGTGGGTAGATGACGGGAGTGGATTGGGATTGAGCACGACGCAGGGCTTCGCCCAGCGGAGTATGGGCCAGCGAGGGAGCGCAATCCCAGATGACGGCTCCGAGAAGATCCCGATCGCCGGTGCCCAGGAGGGAGGAGAGCAACGCCTGAGCTTTCTGATTCAGGCAGGCGACTCGCCCATCGGTGTCGAGCGTGAAGATCCCCTCACCGATGCGGTCCAGACTCTCCAGTGAACCTGCGACGTGGAGCAAGTGGGAACACCTTGCGGAAGTGCGATCAAACTAAAGAGGGTGTGAGGGCCCTGGAAAGGTCAGAGGGAAGAGGTGGATGAAGAGGCGGACGGTACTGAGGCGGTCGGTACTGAGGCGGACGTCCGCCTCCTCATCGTCCGCCTCCTTATGTCCGCCTCCCTTACGTCCGCCGCTTCATCGTCTCACCTCTCGACCGGCCAGGCATAGAGCAGCCGGTAAATCTCCTGGTTGCGCTGGATGACCCGAACGTAGCCGCGAGTCTCAGTGAAGGGGATCCGCTCCGCAAAGACCTCAGGGTCCTCCACTCCAATCCTCTTGGACCACCGCTCTACCCGGCTCATCCCGGCATTGTAGGCCGCCAGGATATCGGCGGGTCGGCGGTAGCGTTCGCCCAGTTCACGCAGGTGGAATGAGCCGAGTTGGATGCTCACGTCCGGTTGGTACAGGAGGACCGGATCCCACACCGGAAAATTCAAGGTCCGAGCAAGCCGTTCGCCCAGCTCCGGCATGACCTGCATCAGTCCTCGCGCACCCACCGCCGAGGTCGCTCCCGGGTTGAACATCGATTCCTGGCGGATCAGCGCGGCCAGGAAGGTCGGATCCAAGCGCTGCTCGGCTGCTTCCGCCAATACCGCGTCCTCGTGGATCACCGGGTAGAGCAGGCGGTAGGTTCGAGCGTCGGCGGGTGCCCCCCGGGCCAGTGCCCGACGGGCGACCTGGATTGCCTGCGAGGCGAGCCCTTGCTCGCGGAGTGCGTTTGCCACGGCCAGCAGGCGCTCGGAAGATGTATCGCTGATCCGCGACAGGCTGTCATACTCCCACCGGGACTCGGCCGACATACCGAGACTTCCGAGCAGGGCTGCACGGGCGAAGGCACTGTCGACGGCGGGGACACTCGCGAAGGAATCCAGTGCTTCCGGCGGCGCCCACTCTGCAAGGCCGAGCCGTCGGGTGGAAAGCGAGGCGTAATAGCTCAGGGGATCGCCGGCTGCAACACGTTCCCAACGGGCCCGGGCAGTCATGCTGTCTCCCGCCGCGGCCCAGGCCCGTCCGGCCCAGTACACCGCGGCGAGAAACTCTTCGTTGCGAGGAAAGCGCTTGGCTACTTCATCGAATTCGCGTGCAGCCGTCTTCCGCTTGCGGGAGACCAGCGCGATCATCGCTGCCCGGAACCGGGCCGCCGGTGCGAAACGACTCGAAGGATACCGCTTAGCCAGGCGAAGATAGTAGGCACGGGCCGCGGCATCCGCGCGGTCGTCGACCGCCAGGTCGGCCAGCAGAAAGAGCGCCGACGAAGCGGCGATCGTGTCACGAGAAAACTTCTTGGAAATCTCGACCAGGGCAGACCTTCCCTCGGCCAACTGTCCGCTCCGCACCATCGCCCGGGCCCGTTGATACGCCGCCGAAGCGGCAAGCTCACGCGGTTCGGTCACCAGATTGAACTGAAAGGCAGCCTCGGCATCGCGACCAAGCTTGGTGAGCGCGGTGGCGTAGCCGAAGCGGTCCTCGGAGGTCCCGACACCGGCACCGAGCGCGCGCTCATAACCCAACGCGGCCCGGGAGGCCAGGCCAGATTGACCCGCGGCGCGGGCGACGACCAGCTCCTCCCATGGCTCCAGCGGGGCGAACACGCTGTCGAGGATCGCGATAGCGTCGCGCGCCTCACGGGCCCCAGCCGGTCCGACGGTGAACTGCAGGAGTTCCTGCCGCACTGTCGCGCGTCCGGCACTGTCGGGAGTAAGAGCGACCCGCAGCCGGAACGCCTGAATGCGCTCTCCGAGGCCGGCATATCGTCTGGCAGCTCCATCGATATCGCCGGTGCCTTCGTGGGCTGCGGCTTCCGCCCAGCTGATCCGCTGCCGGGGCAGGTCAGCGATGATCTGGGCGTAGAGCTGTACTCGGGCGAGGCTGTCGTCGGTGAGGGATGCGGCGCGGATGCGCAGCCAGTCCGCGATCAGCGGCAGGCGTTCGGCGGCACGCCGGTAGCTGGCCGCTGCGCTGTCCCGGGCACCGACTCGATCCAGCGCCGTCGCCAGAAGAAAGAGCCGCTCCCCGTCATCGAACCGGCCTGGGGTCCGGGTCGCTGCGATGGCAGAGGCGAGCGCAACGGAGTCCAGGCCTTGCTCGAGCGCGGCGCGGGCCAGGAGCATCCTGCCCTGTCCCCGAAACATCGTGTCCAGCCATGGCTCCCCACCGAGCAGTCGGGTGACCTCCGGCCATCCGCCCCACCGGCTCGCTGCTTGGGCGGCCAGCAATACGGCCGCAGGGGTACGCAGGGAGGAATCCTCGACCACCAAGGCCATCATTCGGCTGGCCTTCCAGGAACGGCCGTGGGCCAGCTCCGCTCCTGCATCGGCGATCAGGGAGTCGACCGATCCGGGCGGGGCGAGGGGAACTGTTGGTCCTGCGGAGAGGAGCTGCGCCGGGGCGCTCGCGAGCGCCAGCAGCAAACCGAGCTGCGGAAGGGCCATCGAACTTGGTCACCGTGGGAAAGAGTGGCGCGAATGCGTGCAAATCCCGCGCCTGACGGTAGATGCGGCCTGGCAGGCTCCAGCGCGGCCGCCGTCTCACCTTGGTGGCACATTGTGCACCGGGTCGTGCAGTTTGGGATGGAAAGGCGGTAAGGGCGGTAAGGACGGGAAAGTGGTAGGTGAAAACAGAAACCGGGCGCACGCGCCATGCTGCTGCCGCTCTCCATACGGCCCTTACCGCCCTTACCGCCCTTACCGCCCTTACCGCCCTTCCCGCCATATTGCAGCATGACCGAACCCAACGACGGCCGAGTCCGGCTGGACAAGTGGTTGTGGGCGGCGCGGTTCTACAAGACACGCTCGCTCGCGGCCGATGCGATCGCCGGTGGCAAGGTGGAGGTCAACGGGGACCGGGCCAAGCGGGCTCGACCGGTCCAGGTGGGGGATGAGATTCGCATTCGACAGGGGCCCTACCACCATACCATCGTGGTGCGGGAGTTGACCGCGCGGCGCGGCCCGGCGAGCGAGGCGGCGGAACTGTACCAGGAGACCAACCAGAGCCGGGCAGCCCGGGAGGCGTTAGCGCTTCAACTCAAGGCGCTGCATCAGGCCTTCGGCCCTGAGAAGGGCAGGCCAACGAAGCGGGATAGGCGGGAGATAGATCGGCTGAAGGGGAGGTGAAGGGCGGACGATGCTGAGGCGGTCGATCAAGCGGCGGTCGATCAAGCGGCGGTCGATCAAGCGGCGGTCGATCAAGCGGCGGTCGATCAAGCGGCGGACGTCTGCCGCTCTACCGTCCG
>JBIOUY010000308.1:0-11640 GCA_044867445.1 Gemmatimonadales bacterium | reverse complement strand
GCCTTGCGGCCGAGGCGCTGGTGCTGGGCCGGGAGCGCGGCCTGGCCCTGATCCTCGCCTTTGTCACCGACGAGAACTCCAGTTCACGTGCACTCGGCCGGCTCGGCTTTGCGGGCGTTCCCGCCAGTTATCACCTGGCCGAACCGGGAGCTGCGCCAGGCCGGCCGGCGCCCGCCGCGGTGGTAACCCAGGGTGGCGTCCAAGCCCGGAGCCTGGGCGACCGAGCGAGGGCCCCGCGGGACCGGCTCGTCCGGATCGCCTATGCGACAGCGGAGGAGTGGTCCTCGCAGTTTCTGGAGCGGCCGCACCCCACCCGCGTCGTGCGCCTCGGGCGCGAGGCATGTGCCGTCATCGAAGAGGTGCGAGACACTGACCGTATTCTGCTCCTCCAGGGTGACGGCCAGCATCGGCGTGCCCTGCTCGAGGCGCTCCTGTTCCGATGCGCCGCGCGCGGGCGGAAGGCATTTCTCTACACCACCAGGTCGGAGATCCGCCGAGCTGCGACAGGCGCGGGTTTCCCACCGACGGGCGGATGCATCCGAATCGCCATGGCTGATGACACCGTCCTCGCCGCCGCACTCGGGATGAGCGGGTGGCAGGCTCCGGCCAATGCCGGACCCCTCGTCGACCCCAGCAGCCCCTGGTTTCTCGGGAGTTGGGATGTTCAGGCGGGCGACAAGATGTAGCGGCAGGACCGGTCGCGGAGGAGCCGCCCTTGGGGTGGCACCCTCTCTCCACGAATAAAGTGCGACCTGAGGGTCATCCGTGGGCAATTGGGTGATCGGCTTTCGGTGCATCAGGGATGAGCCGACCGCGCCTCACCCGGCCGGCTCGACCACGACTGCGGTTCCGTAGCACGGCACCTCCGTCATCCCCTACATTAGCTCGCTCGTGTCGTACCGGATGCCGAAGATGGCGTTGGCGCCCTCCTGAGAGAGGACGTGAAGCCTTGAGATGGGCATGGCAAAAAGGCAACGCAGGGATGATGACGCTTCGTCGCCCTCAGGATCCAAAAAAGTCCGCAGCTAGCCTGCACAATGCCCCATCCGCCTAAGGCTGTTCTGTGCCAGAAAAACGTGCCGCATCCATCAGCGCGAGTCAGCGCGCACGGATACGGCACAAATCGAAATCCTTCTGGATTCGCTACTTCGCGCTGTCCGCCGCCGCTTCGTCTGCTCCGGAGGCAAGCGCTCTATCCAACTGAGCTACGGACCCGTAAGGACTTACATCCTGCGGGGAGGCGATGGTGCCGGAAAAACGTGCCAATCCCGGCTTCCGGACTACGGATTCTAATGTTTCGCCCCCTGATGGTAACCCTCGCCACTAGAGTGCTTAGGCACAAACTGTCCGCCTACTCCTCGAACCACTGCGGCGGTCTGAACTCGGGGGCCTCCGCCCGCCTCAAGGTCGCGCCCCAGATAATCGAACAGCGGTGTCTGCAACGCGTAGCCAGAAAGGCGCCGAGGCGACTGCGCCGATCTCGCTGGCAGCGGCGCAGCGGGCAGCTCGGCCGAACGTTCTTCCCGTCGGGTATGGGTGATCTCCCCGCCACCGCCTACAGTGTTCTGCGGATGGTCTCCGACCAGGGACGTCTCCATTTATCGCCTTGGGCTCGGCGGGAGAGCGTGCTCGTAAGATTGCTGCCGGGCCTCGTATATTTGGCTTTATGAAGCGGTCCGCCCGGCCTGGGCGCTCTCGGCGCTCCGGACAGCCGCTGAGCCACAGTTGGCCGCAGCGCGTTATCGATGCCGTGCCTTACCCCATCATCACGATGGACGCTGCAGGTCGCATCGTCAGCTGCAACGTGGCCGCTGACCAGCAGTACGGCTATTCGGTCGCCGAGACGGTGGGTCGGGATCTGTCGCTGCTCGCCTCACCCGATCACCGGAAGCAGGTCTTAGATGTGGTGCGCCGCCTGGCCAGCGGACAGGGGATCGAGTTCGAAACCGAGCTCATGCAGAAGGACGGCAGGGGCGTGTCGGTCTCCGTCGCGCTGTCCCCGCTCCGTGACTCCCAGGGGACCGTCGTCGGGATGGTGGCCATTGCGCGCGACAATACGGAGCGCAAGCGGGTGGAGAGCGCGCTACGCGAGAGCCGGCACCAGTTGCAGGCGCTGTCGCGCCGCTTGGTGGAGGTGCAGGAGACCGAGCGCACCCTCCTCGCTCGAGAGTTGCACGACCAGATCGGGCAGACTTTGAGCGCCGTGAAAGTGAATCTGGAAGCCATCCACCGGGACCTGCGAGACTCCACGCTCTTGACACGTGTGGAGGAGGGTATCGCAGCCGTGGAGCGCGCCGTGGAGCAGGTGCAGACCCTGTCGTTCGACCTCCGGCCCTCGCTGCTCGACGATCTCGGTCTGGCCGCGGCTGTCGATGCTTACGTCAAGCGCCGGGCCGGGCCGGCCGGCTTGTCGCTCGGTCTTGCGATCGCAGTCGATGGAGCGGTCCCCAAGGAGGTCGAGGTGGCGTGCTTCCGCATCGTTCAGGAGGCGGTCACCAACGTCGTGAGTCACGCCCGGGCAAGGCGGTTGGAGGTGGAGCTTCGCACGGATGCTTCGTGCCTGCGACTTGCCGTGCGGGATGATGGGGTTGGACTCCCGGTCCGCACGCTGCAGGCGACCGCCCCAGTGGAACACCAACTCGGCCTTCTCGGGATGCGCGAGCGGGCGCAGTACGTCGGTGGGGAGCTCGAGATCGAATCGCGGCCCGGAGCGGGTACCCTGGTGTCCGCCCGGTTCCCACTCAGGGTGGGCGATTCGCCGGCGGGGCGATGAGTGCGATCCGAGTGCTGCTCGCCGACGACCACACCCTGTTTCGGTCGGGGCTACGGGCTCTGCTCCAGGGCTTCGGCGGGATTACGGTAGTGGCCGAGGCGGCTGACGGGCGCGAGGCGCTGGAGCTCGTAAGACAGCAACGGCCCGATGTCGTGCTGATGGACATCACCATGCCGGACCTGAACGGACTGGACGCCGCAGCGCAAATCGCGCGCGACTTCCCGGCTGTCAAGGTAGTGGTGCTTTCGATGCACCCGGACGACGCCTACGTCAACCGCGCCCTCAAAGCAGGGGCCTCAGGTTACCTGCTCAAGACCGCCAGCGGTCCCGAGCTGGAGTTGGCTATCCGCTCCGTCGCGCGCGGCGACGTGTACCTTGGGCCCCGCGTGGCCAAGCGGGTGATCCCAGGATACCTGGCCACCGGTATCGAGCTCCCGGCGGAACTCGAGCGCCTGACGCAGCGCCAGCGGGAGATCCTGCAGCTCGTCGCTGAGGGATGCACCTCCAAGCAGATTGCGCAGCGGCTGGGCTTGAGCGTGAAGACAGTGGAGCGACACAGGGTTGAGCTGATGCATAGGCTTGAGATCCACGACATCGCCGGGCTCGTGCGGTGGGCGATTCGGCATGGCCTGATAGCCGTGGAGCTCTGATCCCTCTCGGGCTTCCGCCCTCCGCTGGGTGATATTCCCCAGCGTCCCACCCTAGTTCTTCCAATGGCCTGTCCGGCCTCCGGGTGACAACATAATTAGCGGGCCAACGCGCCTAGCCTCGAGAGCGCCGCGCTGGGTGCGGCGCGTAGGTGTGGGCGCCGGTCGCCCTCGGTGCGAAGCCGACTCAAGGAGGTCAAGAACATGATCGGCATGCAATTCGGCAGCTTCATCCTGCTGCTAGTCATCAGCGTGGTCGTTTCTCTCATCCTGCATTACGGTCTCAGCTTCTACGTGACGCCTGGCTTCGGGTCGTTCCTGGGGAAGGTCGTGCTCGGGTGGCTCGGCGGATGGTTGGGGTCGCCCGTCCTGGGGCACTGGGGGCCGAGTGTGAATCAAGACCAGGTGTTCATCATCCCTGCCATTCTGGGCTGCCTGGCGCTACTGACCCTGGCCGTGGATGCCATAAAGAGCTTCCAGGCCGTCGCGACGCATGGGACCGAGGCTGCTCGGCCTGCCGGTGTATTCGGCGCGACGCACCCGAGTCCGGCAGGGGCACGGTAAGACCCCGCGTTCGGCACTCGGACAGCGAGGTTAGAACATGGTCCTTGGCTGGGGCAAGCAGGTGAAGAAGCAGACGACTCCCTTCTCGCTAGTGTTGAGTGGCGGCGGTCTCAAAGGACTGGCCCACATCGGGGTGTTCCGGGCTCTCGAGGAGTACTGCCTGGTGCCCGGTCTAGTCGTCGGCTCGAGCATAGGGGCGCTGATCGGCGGGGCCTGGGCCTGTGGCGGGTCGGCGGAGACCATGACGGCGCGCGGCCTGCAAGTCGAACGCCGTCAGGTCTTCAGGGTCGCCCACACCGACTTGGCACTGCGGCGCATGCTCTCGCCCGCGGTGTATCGGCGGGAGCCGCTGGAGACGCTGATCCGCAGCATCGTGGGCACTTGCACGTTCCGCGATCTCCGCCGCCGCCTGCTGGTGAACACCGTGGATCTGGCCTCCGGGCGTCCATGCGTGTGGGGACGACCGGGGACCGAGGACGCCCGACTCTCGGACGTGGTGTTCGCGTCCTGCGCCCTGCCCGGGATTTTCCCGCCACAGGAGATCGGCGGCCGCCAGTACGTGGACGGCGCGATCGTCGAGAACCTACCGGTCCGGGTCGCCGCCGAGGCGGCGCCCTGGCCGATCCTCGCCGTCAACGTCGCTGCGACCAGCGTCCCGCGCAGCGGCCCCGAGCTCGCCGGGTTCGCGGCTACATACATCCGGGGTCTCGAGATCGTCATGGAGACCCAGATCGAAGCGAGTCTGCGAAACTGGGACGGCCCGCCGCTGGTCCTGATCCAGCCGGCCGTAGCCCACATCTCGATGTTCGCGTTCGATCGAACCCCCGAGCTGATCGAGGCCGGTTACCGCGCCACCCGCGATGCGCTGGATGCGTTGGGAGGCCGGCTCGATCGCATCGCCGAGGCCCTGCGCCCACGCTGGCCGCCAGCGGAGAAGCGGCCGGTCCGCGCGTCAACGGCCTTTGCGGTGCTCCCCGCCGAGCCGAAGACCGCGGCCTAAGGACGTACACCTCGTAGTTCAGCTCGGTCCAGCTACCATCGCGCGCCACGATGGGGTCCAGGTCCCGGATCTGCGGCTGACCGCTTGACGGCCGGTTCGTTGATGATGCCGTACCCGAGTGTGGCCCAGATCCGACTCGAACCGAGCCGTCGTGACGATATCCTTGTCACTGGAGCTCCAGGTGGGAGCGATACCGAGGCTCCGAACGCCCTGCGCTGCGCCGTCCATCTCCTTCTCACCCGGGCGACTGGAACTTCAGGTGGGCTGCGATTCGCGGGCCCGCTGCGGCTAGGCCTCGGAGAGTGAGGCAGCCAAAGGCGCTGGCTCGAGCTCGAGATTGATATGGCACTGAGGACAGGATGTGACCACAGGGAATGCGAGCCTGCGACCGCCGAATCCGACGAAGTAGGCCGCCTCGGCGTTGCAGGACGGACATCGCCCCCGCGCGCCCTTGAGCACGTTACGGGAACTCAGCCGCCGGGCCGCGAGAGCGCACATGGCAAGAAAGAAGATCACCCCAAAAAAATGAATGAGCGGGATCGGAAGGAGCAGAAGGCCGCAACCCAGGCCAAGGAGAACGAGCGCCCCAGCTTTCCACACGCGGCGCCGAAGCGAGGGCTTGGCATATTCGACCTCCCCGCTACCGGCCGCACCACCATTCTCCGCCCGGATGCGAACGGGCACACGGGTCATCTGGATGCCGTCCGGAATATCGACTCTCCTCCTCTCTATCGCATCAGCTCTGCTCAGAGGGGCCCCACTCTGCGGCCATCAGCTCCAGTCCAAGCGTCGCGGCGCCGGGCAGGGCCGCGCGCTGCATGATCACGTGAACTGGCATGCGCCCCACCAGCTCTGACACCCGTCCTTTATGCAGAAACGTTTCCATGAAATGCCCGCCTGCCAACAGCGGCAGCAGCTGCGGAACGATGCCGCCCGCGATGTAGAGACCGCCGGTCGCCAACACCTTGAGGGCGAGGTTGGCTGCCTCAGCCGCCAGGATCGAGACAAAGAGCTCGAGCGTTGCAGCACAGAGTGGGTCAGCGCGGGGATGTCCCCGCACTGACTCGGCAATGAAACGACTTCTGTCCGCCGCCCTGGCAAGGGCCTGGGCGATCGTCGGCGACTCCGGCACATCACCGCTGTCCCGCAAGTACGCGTAGAGGTTGGGAACGCCGGAGCCGCCGGAGCAGACGTGCTCGACGCTGACGTGGCCGATCCGGGATACCAGATAGGCGAGCAACCCGATCTCGCGCTTGGTAGTAGGCGCGAAGCTGGTATGTCCGCCTTCCGACGGATGCGCCTGGTAGCACTCGCCGTTCCAGGTCAGAAAGGCTTCGCCGAGGCCGGTGCCCGGTGCGATGACGGCAATCGCGCCTCCCGGCACGGGGTCCCCCTGATTCAGGGTGTAGCAATCCTCGGGCCGGAGTGCCGGCACAGCTCGGGCGATCGCCTCTACGTCATTGAGCAGGCACACGGACCTCAGCCCGAGGTCGTGGGCAAGTCTTACTTCATCAACGATCCAGGACCGGTTAGTGAGGTGCGCCCGCCCGCGGATCACCGGCCCTGCCACGGCAAAGCACCCGCAGTCCACCTGATAGTCAGCCGTCACGAAGTCGCGCACCATGGCAGCGAGGGTTGAAAAGCGGCGACTCGCAAATTCCTTGCGGGCCAGCGGCGCCCTGGGGCCGCCGGTAAGCGAGTAGATGCCCAGGTCCGTCTTGGTTCCACCCACATCGCCGGCAATGAGCATGGGCGTCCTGGCGACGGGTCTCGGACGACTATTCATCCGAGAAGAAAAACTGGGCCGCGACGTCCGACGCTTCCATCGCGTGGACCAGACGGTCCACCGCACGCCGGATCGCTCGAATCTCCCGCGGCGGCATCGCGTCCAGCGCGTGCAGAAGCCGGCCCTGGGCAGGTTCAGGAGCCTCTCCGGCGAGCGCGGCCCCACGCTCGGTCAGCTCGACCCTCACGAACCGGCGGTCCGGGGTCACGCGCGCCCGCCGCACGAGTCCGCGCCGCTCCAGCCGCTGGATCAACACCGATACGCTGCTCTGGTGAACGGCCAGCGCTTGGGCCAGGTGGCCGGCGGAGAGCGGGCCGTCACGCTGCAGCGTTTTGAGCGCCCAGAGCTGCGGTGCGGTGAGGCTGTAGCTGCGGTAGACGTCCTGCGAGTAGAGCTGGAGCGCGTGCACGATCCGGCGGAGCCCCTGCACGATGGCGGTAGCATCAGAGTCGGTCGGCGACCTCGGGGAGGCAACCGGCGCCCGCGACGGCGACGACATTACATTAGCATTCATATTGATATTCCAATATATTTGATTGTAACTGGGGCAGCAAGGCCGATATCGCCATACCATTGCATGATCATATTGAACTCAATATATTTGTCACCTGCCCACCAGTTGGCGGCGCACTGCGATGGCAGCACGCGTCGAGCTGGTGCCGCGGCGGCGAAGTGCTGCGGCGCGAAGCGGAGGGAAGCCCCCCTGCCACTAGGATCGGCCCGGCAGCATGGCCGAAGCGCATGATTCAGGACCAGGAGGGCAGACGGCAGCGGCCGCCGTCGACAGCCGGCCGGACGCCGGAGAAACGAATGAAAGGCAAGACCACCGGAGAGCCTTGGTTGGAACTGGCGCGACGCCTGACCCGCCAGAGCTTTGGGCCGCCCGGGCAGCGGCCGTTCGTGACTCGCTACTGGAACGGCTTCACCGAGCCGGGCACCGGTGATGCGCCTGCGCCATTCACCCTTTTCATCCGCAGCCCGGGCGCCTTGCGCGTCGCCCTATTCCCGCCCTCGGAGCTTGCCTTCAGCGAGGCGTTCGTTCGGGGCGACCTTGCTCTGGAGGGCAATCTGGAGGCCGCCGTGCGGTGGGCCAGCGGACTCGCAGAGCGCCTGTCGGCCCCCCACCAGATCGCTCGCCTCGCGCCTCTGGTCCTGCGGCTACCGTTGGACGCGGACGTCGCTGCCCTCCGGGCGAGGCGCTGGCGCCCAGGTTGGCGCCTGCGCCGGCATCGTCCCGCTCGCGATGCCGCGGCGGTTCGGCATCACTATGACGTGGGCAACGACTTCTACCAACTCTGGCTCGACAGGCAGACGGTCTATTCCTGTGGGTATTTCCCGCATGGGGTGCACAACATCGACGCGGCTCAGACGGCGAAGCTCGACTACATCTGTCGGAAGCTTCAACTCCTGCCGGGCGAGCGCTTCCTCGACATCGGCTGCGGCTGGGGTGCTCTGATCCGTCACGCCACCCGTCGCTACGGAGTGGAGGCGGTCGGGATTACGCTCAGTCCGCCGCAGGCGCAGTTGTCTGGCCGTCGGATCGCCGAGGATCGGTTGGCCGACCGCTGCCGGGTGGAGGTTCGGGATTACCGGGACCTGCCGAACCGTCCGTCCTACCACAAGGCAGCGAGTGTTGGAATGGTCGAGCACGTGGGTCGAGCGGAACTCGAGCGCTATTTCGAGATTGTGTTTCGCGTGCTCCGACCAGGCGGAGCATTCCTCTATCAAGGCATCGTCGATCTGGAGCAGGCGCACTCGGCCAGCTTCCGGGTCCGGGCACGACGCTGGTGCTGGCGCGAGGGCCGCTTCCTCCGGCGTTACGTGTTTCCCGACGGCGAACTCCCCCAGCTGGCTGACGTGGTGCGAGCAGCCGAGCGTGCCGGGTTCGAGAGCCGTGATCTCGAGAGCTTGCGCGAGCATTACGTGCTCACGCTCCGCCAATGGCTGAAGCGCCTGGAGGCGCGCGAGCGGGACGCGGTCACTCTGGTCGGTGAAACCACATTTCGAATCTGGCGGCTCTACCTCGCCGCATCGGCCCATGCCTTTGCGGCCGCCCGGATTGGGGTCGTGCAGCTTCTCCTATCGAAGCCGGGCCGCGAGCCGAGCGACGTCCTGCATACGAGGCACGACCTCTACGCCGATGCTTCTTGCGCGGCCGCGACCCCAACCTCATGAGCAGCGACGCTACCGCTTTTTCCACGACGGCGACGTCGCGATTCAACTGAGGCTCTAACCGGCAATTTCACCCTCACTCGGACATCGTGAGGCTCGCAAACGCAGCGACGGGCTCATCCACCGACCCGTCGCTGCGGCCGTCCCATCTCTGCTGAAGGAGACCCAGGTGGCGCACGACGACCGGCTCGGTGACTTCACCGCCACTGCGCGGCTCCTCATTCTGACGCCGATGGCCGCCCTGGTCGGCGTTATCGGGGCGCTGGTCGCGCTCGCTCTGGTCTGGTTGATCGGCACGGTCACCAATCTCGCCTACTTTCACCGCTTCGCGTCGGACTTGGTGTCCCCAGCAAGGAATCAGCTGGGCCTGTGGGCGGTCCTGGTTCCGATGGCGGGCGGGTTGATCGTGGGCCTGATGGCGCGCTACGGGTCGGATCGGATCCGGGGTCACGGGATTCCCGAGGCGATGGAGGCCATCCTGATCGGGCGGAGCCGCATGCAGGCGAAGGTAGCCATCCTCAAGCCGCTCTCCTCTGCTATCTCCATCGGCACCGGAGGACCCTTTGGCGCCGAGGGCCCGATCATCATGACCGGCGGCGCCTTCGGGTCCCTGTTCGCCCAGGCGTTTCATCTCTCCGCGGCCGAGCGGAAGACGCTGCTCGTCGCGGGGGCGGCCGCCGGGATGGCGGCGATCTTTGCCACGCCGCTCGCTGCAGTGCTCCTCGCGGTGGAGCTCCTGCTCTTCGAGTGGAAGCCCGGCAGCTTCATTCCGGTGGCCGCCGCCTCCGCCATGGCTGCCGCGCTTCGGGTGCCGCTGCTCGGCGCGGGGCCGATCTTCCCGGTCGCGATTCATACCACACTACCCTGGCGCGAGCTGGCCCTCTCGCTCGCGATCGGGATCGTGGCCGGCTTCGCTTCCGGCTTAGTCACCTGGCTGGTCTACACCTGCGAGGACCTGTTCGGACGGCTTCCGATCCACCCCATGTGGTGGCCGGTGATCGGGGGAGCGTTCGTCGGGCTTGGCGGACTGATCAATCCCCATGCCCTCGGCGTCGGGTACGATATCATCGCCGGACTGCTCCGTGGAGACCTCACCGGGACCTTCCTGCTGGGCTTGCTGATCGTCAAAGCGCTGATCTGGGCGATCGCACTGGGCTCGGGAACGTCGGGCGGGGTCCTCGCTCCGCTGCTCATCATGGGAGGCGCGCTCGGCGCCGTCGAAGCGCACTGGATTCACCCGGGCGAGGCCGGGCTCTGGGCCATGACCAGCATGGCAGCGATGATGGGGGGCACGATGCGGTCGCCCCTGACCGCAGTGGCGTTCATGCTGGAGCTGACCGGTGACATCGCCGTGCTCCCCGCGCTGCTGATCGCCTGCGCGGCAGCCCACGCGGTCACCGTGCTGGTGATGCGCCGCTCGATTCTCACCGAGAAGGTCGCCCGGCGCGGCCACCATGTCGTGCGAGAGTACGTCGTGAACCCGCTCGCGCGGGTCCGGGTCGAGGACGCGATGGAGCGCGATGTGCCAACCCTACCGGCCGACACCCCACTCGAGACGATTGCGGAGTGGCTCGCGGCGAGGGATCCTAGGCTGGGTCATCGGTATGCCTGGCCACTGGTCGATCAAAGGGGCGCGTTGGTCGGCCTGCTGACCCGCGCCGATCTCATGAAGGCCCTGGAGCGAGTCGGCCGAAAGGACTCCACGGTGCTCGAGGTCGGCGCCGCCACCCTCGCCGTCACCTACCCGGACGAGTTGCTCGAAGAGGCTGTGGCCAAGATGGCGCGCCAAAGACTTGGACGGCTACCGGTGGTCGATCGCCGCGACCCGACCCGCCTGGTCGGCTACCTCGGCCGGGCGGCAATCGCGACGGCGTGGCACGAGCTGCTGGAAGAGGAGCAAGTGCGGGAGGCTGGCTGGCTCACTAGCCGTGTCCGCCTGCTGCGGAGAAACCTGAGGCGCGTGCTTCGCTCTACACCGACAACCGAGGTGGACGAGCCCGGCGCGAGGGGGTAGTTCTGAGCCACCGCCCCGTACTTCATCCCCTAGCTTCTGCGCCGCAGCCAGATGTGCCTCAAATGCCGGGCCCACCCTCTGAGCGGGAGTTCGCCTGCGCGCTGCGGGCAGCAACCCGACTGTTAATGCGCTACTTAGCGCTTTCCGTCGCGCCGTCCGCTGTTCCCGCGGCAAGCGCTCTATCCAACTGACTACGCACCCGTGCCGGTGGCAAACCTGGACGGTCGGCCAAATGCCCTACCTACGCCGTCTGGACAACCTCCGCCGGCCGACGCCACCACGACAGATAGCCTCCGAAGTGCCGGTTCAACCAGGCCCTCCACCAGTCCGGGGTGATGAAGAGCAAGAGCATGAAGTTGAGTACCATGTGCTGGAAAAAATCATGACCAGCGGTGACATACAGCCCGATGTGAAAGAAAATCCCCGTCAGAAAGAAGAGTGGCGCGGTCCAGGGCACCAGGAGTGACACAAAGAAGAATGTCTCGAACAAGATAGTGAACACCGACAGCAGAATCGCCGCGGTATGATGCTGCGCTAACCACATCCCCAGGGGAATCTCCCGATTCAGCGCATCGGCAAAGGTGTAGCCCTGTAGAGTGTACCCGTTCATCCACCGGAGGCCGCCGGCAATCAGCTTGCTCACCCCGGTGGAGAAGTAGGTCATCGCCAGCAGCACGTGCGCGA
>JBIOUY010000307.1:0-11849 GCA_044867445.1 Gemmatimonadales bacterium | reverse complement strand
CGGGACCCTGGGTTGGCTTGCGGGCTGGATTGGCTGGACCGTTCGACCTAGGATCCGCGACCGCTGGTTCGTGCTGCTGGTTTTCGCGGGCTTCGCCATCGTGGGAGGCCTTGGACTTCAGGCCTGGTATCGGCGGCCGCTCGGCATCGTACTCGAAGGCTCATCGTTGCTGCTCTCACCTCACGGACGCGCGCCGGCGGTCTCCCCTGTCGAGGGTGGAACCACGATACGGATCCTCAGGCGCTCGCCCGGCTGGGCCCTCGTCCGGGCGCCCGGCGCCCGGGAGGGCTGGCTCTCCGAAGACGCGATCGCCGCCCTCGGCGGCTAAATTCTCCCGATGCCCCGTCGCATCGTCATTCTTCCCGATGCTGTCGCCGATCAGATCGCCGCGGGCGAGGTGGTCGAGCGGCCTGCTTCAGTGGTTAAGGAGCTGGTCGAGAACGCCCTGGACGCCGGCGCTCGTCACGTGCGGGTCGACTTGGGGCAGGGTGGCAAGACTCTCATCCAGGTGAGCGATGACGGTTCTGGCATGGGGCGGGAGGACGCGGTGCTGGCGCTCGATCGCCATGCGACCAGCAAGGTGCGCAGCGCGGCTGATCTGGTAGGAGTGGCTACCTTCGGATTTCGAGGTGAGGCTCTCCCCGCGATCGCCTCAGTCTCCCGTTTCACGCTCTCCACCCACGAAGGCGCGGGCGAGGGCACTGAGCTCAGTGTCGCCGGGGGCCGCCTGGACCGCGTTGCCGACGCGGTGCGACAGCGGGGAACTACCGTCACGGTCCGCGGGCTGTTCTTCAACACGCCCGCGCGACGCAAGTTTCTCCGGTCGGTGGCCAGCGAGACCCGCGCCGCCCACGATGCTCTGGCCACTCTGGCGCTGGCACATCCGGAAGTTGGTTTCGAGCTGCACGTGGATGGTACTTGTCGACTGTCGGTCCCCGTCGACGAATTGGCCGACGAGCGATTGGCCTCGGTGTGGGGGCGCGACCTGGCCGGCACTCTCGTGCCGGTGAGCTACGCCGCGGGGGCGTTTCGCGTAGCCGGCTTCGTCCAACGCCCGGGCGACGCGCAGCCCAGCGGCCGCCGAACCCAGCTCTTCGTGAACGGGCGCCCCTTCAAGGATCCCTTCCTGGTGCGGGCCGCCGAGGCAGGGTATCGCTCAGCCATCGCACCCGGCGATCGACCGTCGATCTTCCTCCGCATTGAGGTTGCCCCGGAAGACGTCGACGTCAACGTCCACCCGGCCAAGCTCGAGGTCCGCTTTCGAGATCGTATCGGGGTCGAACGGGTCGTGGAGGAAGCGGTGCGGCATGCCCTCGGCGCCCTGGTAGCCGCCGCACCCGTCGGGAGCTGGCGCGCTGGGCCCGTTGCCCCCGGCGCCGGTCGGGTGGAGTCGCTGGAACCCTCCGAGCTGTTCACTCCTGTCGCCACCCAGGAGCCGGCCTCCGCCGAGGAATCGACCGGCGGATCGCAGGTGGTGCCGCTCCAGGTGTTCGACACGTATATCGTCTACCAAGCCCCCGATGCCGTGGTCATCGTGGATCAGCATTCGGCTCACGAGCGGGTGCTGTACGAGGCAGTACTGGCGCAGCTGACCGGAGCCGACGCCCCTGCGCAGCGACTGCTGCTTCCGATCACCCTCGAATTGACCGATGAAGAGTTGGATGCGGTCGAGGTCCATGCTCACGAGCTGCGGCGCGTGGGCTTCGAGGCCGAGCCATTCGGGGGACAGAGCGTGGTGCTTCACACGGTCCCGGCACCACATCCACGATTCAACGCCGCCGCCTGCTTCCGGGAGCTGATCGCCGATTTGGCTCGTGGCCGCTTTGGGGGGTGGGCCAACCGGCTCGAGCGGTTCGCCGCGACCTATGCCTGCCGGGCGGCCATCAAGGCCGGGCAGCGGTTGGATCAGCGGGAGATCCGAGAGCTCCTGTTGAGGCTGTTCGCCACCGATCTTCCCCCGCACGATGTCCACGGAAGAGCCACCATCGTGCAGTTGCCACGCGAGGAGCTGGAGCGCCGGTTTGGGCGTCGTTAGAACGCCAGTGCTGGTGGGCCCGACGGCAGTGGGCAAGACGGCCGTGGCACTCGGGTTGTTGGGTCACTGGCCACTGGAAGTTGTCTCGGCCGACTCCAGGCAGGTCTATCGCCGCCTCGACATCGGCACCGCCAAACCGACCCGTAAGGAGAGGGCCCGCCTGCCGCACCACGGAGTCGATGTCATCGATCCCGGCTCGCGGTATAGCGCGGGCCTCTTTGCGCGGGATGCGGCCGGTTGGATCGATGAGATCCGCAGTCGCGGACGAATGCCGGTGGTGGTCGGCGGCACCGGCCTCTATGTCCGGGCGCTTGCTCAGGGTCTCTTTCGGGAGCCAGCTCTCGACCCGGGGCGACGTCGGGCACTCGATGCCTGGACCGCATGTCTGGAGCCCCTGGAGCTACTCCGCTGGGCTGGGCGGCTCGATCCGGGTTTTCGAGGAGGAGGCCGCCAGCGCGCTGCGCGTGCGATCGAAGTGGCCTTACTCACCGGGCGCCCGCTCTCGCACTGGCAAGAGGCTGCCCGAGCGCACGGCGCGATTGAGCCCTGGTACGTCGTTCTCACCGCGCCACGGCCGGTTCTCAATCTGCGAATTCTGCAGCGCGCCAAGGAGATGGTCCGGCGGGGGTTGATCGAGGAGGTGGCGGCGGTGCTATCGGAAGGGCATTCTCCCAACGCGCCCGGTCTGGACGGTATCGGCGTCCGAGAGGCGGTGGAATACCTCCATGGCCAGCGAACCCGCGCCACGGTGCCCGAAGCGATTGCCGTCAGCACTCGGCAATATGCCAAGCGTCAGCAGACCTGGTTTCGGCATCAGCTCGGCCCGAGCGTCCTCACCCTGGATGCCAGCCGTTCCCCCGAACGCCTCGCCGCGGAAATCGCGGAGGCGTGGAAGAAGACCAGCCCATGAAGATCGGTATCACCTGCTATCCCACGTATGGCGGCTCCGGTGCCGTGGCCACGGAATTGGGCCTAGCCCTGGCGCGCCGGGGGCACGAGGTCCATTTCATCACCTACGACTCTCCCTTCCGACTGAGAGGGTACACCGAACGGGTCTTCTTCCACCAAGTGGAGACCCGGATGGGACGCTACCCGCTGTTTGATCATTTTCCCTATACCCTCGCGCTTGCCTCCAAGCAGCACGAGGTCGTGCTCCGGGAGGGACTCGACGTCCTGCACGTCCACTACGCCATCCCCCACGCGACCACAGCTTATCTCGCGCGCCAGATGCTGAACGGCGAGCGCACCATTCGGGTGATCACCACCCTTCACGGAACCGATATCACCCTGGTGGGTCAGGAGTCGAGCTTCTACGCGATCACCAAGTTTTCCATCGAGCAATCCGATCAGGTGACGGCGGTCTCATCGTATTTGCGGGATGAGACCTACCGCGCCTTTGGTTGTGTCAGCTGTGACATCCGGGTGATCCCCAACTTCGTGAACCTGCAGGAGTATCACCCGAGCGATACCGAGGTGTGCCCGCCCTTGGCTCCCGAGGGTGGCAAGGTCATCACCCACGTTTCCAATTTTCGTGAGGTCAAGCGGGTCAAGGACGTGGTGCGGGTCTTCGCCAGGATCCGCCGCGCCATGCCGGCGACGCTGGTGATGATCGGCGATGGGCCCGATCGGCTGGATGCGGAGAATGAAGCTCGCGACCTGGGAGTCACCCAGGATGTCCGCTTCCTGGGGCGGCTCGATTCGGTAGCCACTCTGCTCCAGTCGAGCGATCTCTTTGTACTTCCCTCCCAGACGGAATCGTTCGGACTCGCCGCGCTCGAGGCGATGGCCTGCGGCTCCCCCGTGGTCGCCACGAGAGCAGGAGGCTTGCCCGAAGTGATTGATGATGGCGTGAACGGAATTCTGGAGCCGGTCGGGTCGGTTGAGGCGATGGGACGGCGGGCGGTCGAGCTCCTGCGAGATTCCCAACGCCACGAGGCCATGCGTGCCGCGGCGGTCAGCAAGGCGCGCGAATTCTCGGCCGAGCGTATCGTGCCGATGTACGAAGATCTCTACCTCGAGGCGCTCCGATGAGCGGACAGCATGGGAGGTGAGGCACTCGGCAACGCTGTGATCCTCGGCCTGGTCGAGGGCGCCACCGAGTTCATTCCGGTCTCTTCCACCGGGCACCTCATCGTGGTGAGTCAATGGCTCGGCCAGGTAGACGAGAAGGCCAAGACATTCGACATCTTCATCCAGCTCGGCGCAATTCTCGCCATAGTCTGGCTCTACCGTGCGCGGCTGCTGCAGGCAGTCGCGCGGGCGCGGCACGATCCGTCGAGCCGGCGCTTCTGGCTTAACCTCCTGGTCGCGTTCCTTCCGGCGGCACTGGTTGGTTTTCTGTTTCATGACTGGATCAAAGCCCGGCTCTTCAACATCCCCGTTGTGGCAGCGTCCCTGATCGTGGGTGGCGTGATCATTCTTCTGATCGAGCGATGGACTCCTCCTACAACTATCCCGGACGTGAGCGGGGTCGCGCCGCGCACGGCGCTCGGGATCGGTCTGGCCCAGGTGCTCTCGCTCATCCCTGGCACGTCCCGGTCCGGAGCTACCATCATGGGCGGCTATGTCCTGGGACTCTCGCGTACCGCGGCAACGGAGTTCTCGTTCTTCCTCGCCATCCCGGTCATGTTCGCCGCAACGCTCTTCGACCTACTCAAGAGTCGGGGAGCGCTGTCCGCGGCGGACGCCCCCGTCTTTGCGGTTGGATTCCTGGTCTCCTTCGGGTCCGCGGTCATCGTGGTCAAAGCCTTTCTGGCCTTTGTCTCCCATCACAGCTTCGCCGCCTTCGCCTGGTATCGGATCGTCTTCGGCGCGGCCCTCCTGGCGTTCTTTCACCGGTGATGCCACGGCTGCCACCGGTTCACCGATTCGAACGGGTTGGCTCGACCATGGACCTGCTCCATGAGCTGGCGGCGGGGGGCACCGAGACCGGAACCGCGGTCGTCGCCGCGGAGCAGATTGGCGGGCGAGGATCTCGTGGACGAACCTGGCACTCGCCACCCGGTGGACTTTGGCTCAGCATCCTGTTTCGCCCAACAGGAGAGGGGCCGGTAGAATTGCTCGCCCTTCGAGTTGGGCTCGCGATTGCCCGGATCCTCGATGAGATAGGTCTATCCCGGCCTGTGCTGCTCAAGTGGCCTAACGATCTCATGATCGGCGAGCAGAAGGTGGGTGGTATTCTCTGCGAAGCCCGCTGGCACGGCGACGCTCTCGGATGGGTAGTGGTGGGACTTGGGCTCAACGTACGGAACCCAGTGCCTCCCGAGCTCGAGGAGGGGGCCACCAGCCTTGGGCAACAGGTTCAGGGCCTCACCCCGGAATCCCTGGTTGAGCCGATCGTGAGCCAGCTCCGGTCGTTGGCTCCAGGGATTGGAACACTTTCCGCAAGCGAGTTGGCGGAGCTTCGAAAGCGCGACTGGCTTTATGGGCGGCTCCTGCGCCAACCGGTCGCCGGGCAGGCGGCAGGCATCTCCGCGGAGGGTGCGTTGCTGGTGCGGTCTCCCGACGGCAGGACCGTGCCGCTGCGCACGGGAACCGTCGAGTTGGCCGAGACCCTTCCCAGACGTAACTTCGACCCATGCTGCTGACCCTCGATATCGGCAACACCGAGATCACCGTCGGTCTCTTTCGCGACCAGGAGCTCGAGGCTCATTGGCGACTCACCACCAACCCCGACCGCACGCCGGACGAATGGGGCAGCGCGATCAGCAGCTTTCTGATCCAGGCGGGCCACTCTCCCAACGAAGTCCGCGCGGTCTGCCTGGCCTCGGTGGCGCCCGCCGTTACTCAGAGCATCATCGAGGGAATCGCCAGCTCCACTGGCTGCGCCACCACCCTGTCGGTGGACTCCCGATCCGCGCTGCCCGTGACTCTTGACGTCGAGGAGCCGCTCAGCGTTGGCGCCGACCGGATCGTGAACGCGCTGGCGGCAATCGAGCTGTACCGCGCAGACACCATCGTAGTGGACTTCGGCACGGCGACCACCTTTGACTGTGTTACCGGAGATGGTCGCTTCCTCGGTGGCGTCATCATGCCGGGACTGCGCACCGCCGCGGACCAGCTCACCCGCCGCACCGCCAAGCTTCCCGCAACCGAGCTTAAGGCGCCCAGCCGGGTGATCGGCCGACGCACCGAGGAGTGCATCCAAGCCGGAGTGCTCTATGGCACGGTCGAGGCCGTGGATGGGCTGGTGCGCCGGATCCGTGCTGAGTGGCCTGAGGGGCGCAGACCCGGAGTCGTGGCGACCGGGGGCCTGGCCAGCGCCGTGGCCTCGCTCACCTCGAGCATTGAGCAGACCGATCCGTATCTCACTCTTCGAGGACTGCGGATCGCGGCAGGGCATCTCGGACTCGAGTGGTGAATTCCGGTCGTGAGCTGGGGTATCGGCTCCTCGGCGGACGATTCGATTACCTGCTGCACCTGCGCCCCGCCGAATGGCCCATCCTGGCGGCGCATACTGCGGTTGGATACCTGCTGGCCGTCGGGTTAGCGGGAGCGCGAGCTGGAGTGCAGCTCGCGCCGGCCGCGCTCGGACTCGTGCTGTGGGTGGTTTGTCTCAACGGCGGCACACTGGCGCTCAACAGCGCCTTCGATCGCGACGAAGGTGATATTGCCTATCTCCGCCAGCCGCCTCGCCCTCCGGCTGGCCTCACGGTTTTCAGTCTGACACTCATGACGATAGGTCTGGTTCTCGCGCTGCGCCTGCCTTCCCGGTACGTCGCGGCCTATGTCCTCTGCTTCATCCTTTCCGTGCTGTACTCGATGCCGCCGTTCCGGCTCAAGGCGGTGGCGGGAGCCGACTGGCTCATCAACATGTGGGGGTTCGGAACCATCACTCCATATGCGGCGTGGAGCGCGACGGGAATCCCGCTCGATGCTGGGCGAGGACTGGTGCTGCTCGCGTTCTGTCCTCTCTTCGCGTCGTTGTATCCGCTGACTCAGCTCTACCAGCTGGGGGAAGACTCCCGGCGAGGTGACCGTACCCTGGCGGTTGTGCTCGGCCCGAGGCGAAGCCTCGATCTGGCGATCGGAGCGGCGGGCATGGCGTTCCTTCTCTTCGCCACCGCTGGATGGAAGGCGGGCTGGCTTCTGAGTTCGGACGGAGCCTGGCGAACGGTTGGCCTGGGCCTCGCTGCGCTGGCGTGGGCGGCGGTGCTGCTCACCTGGCGGGCTCGCCACGCGAAGCTCCGTCCCGCTGAGCACCAGAGCCGGATGTACCTGGCGCTCGGGGCCTGGGCCGTAACCGATCTCGTGGCTGTCCTCGCGTGGGGGTGATGCCCGGGCTTGGCCTCGCGGCGCCCGGACCGGTATACTTCGGCCCACCGACCTCACCGGAGATCGCATGCATCCGGCCGTGGAACTGCAGGGCGATTACGACGTAACCGACGTCCCTTCCATTGTGCGGGGCGCCACCCTCCTGGGCCTTCTCGAGGCCGTCTTCGTCCTGCTGCTATCACTGGCTTCGCGCCATCTCGAAGGTCCCCTGGAGACCATCGTCCTCGCGGTTCTTCTGATCCCGGGCCTGGCGGCGGTGACGCTGCTGCCTGGCATCTGGACCCGCGCTCGGACCATCGAAGGCATCGCCGGAGCTGCGGGGATCGGTCTTGCTGCAGCGGGGGTGTTCCTCCTCCTCGACGTGGCCCTGTTGCAGAACATCGGCACGTACACCAATCGTTGGCTCGAGATCGGTCGGAGCAATTGGTGGTATCATCCGGTCTGGTGGATGGTCGGCACCTTCCTTCCCTGGATGGGCGCCTGGATCCTTGCCAATCAGGCTTCTCGCACCGGGCGCGTCTCGCTGCTCGCTGCCTTCGGAACCGCCGTGGTCTTCTCGCTCATTGCGGCTGTGGTAGCGGTGATGATCGGCTTCCCCGGCGCCCATTGGAATCTTCCCACCTTCGGGGTGGCATTCCTCCCAGGGCTGGCGCTCGCCACCGGCTTCTCCGCCATGGGTGCTCAGCGAGCGTAGGGTATGCGGTGGCTTCGGCTCCTCTTCCGGATCTTTGGATGGCTGCTCACGCCGTTCCTGGCGTGGGCAGCGTCGTTTTTCGGGGCGGTAGCCGGCGCGCTCCTCGCAATGCAGCTGGCGGATCCGATCCAGGGTCTGATCCTCACCGCCGCCTGCGGCGCGATCGCCGGGTTCGCGGCCCTTCTCGCCTGGCTGGGTTACTTGCGGCAGTCTCCTGAGATCCGAGAGGTGCTCGCGGTGACCGAAGACGGCACCCCTGACACGACCGAGTTCGTGAGACCCGAATCAGTGATCGGCGGCTCCCCGGAATCTCTGCCATGAGCCGGGCGACCGGTCTCTTGCCGAGGTCCCTATTCCAGGTCGCGCCCCTGTTCATCGTGCTCCTGGCCTGCGGCGGCCGGGACGTTTCGCGGAAGGCCGCGGGCGGCGATTCGGCCACAGCCGTGCCCACCGCGCCCGCCGACTCGCTCGTCGCCACGGCGCCTGGGGGCGTGCAGATCTGGTTCACCCTCGCCAGAGTGGGGCAGGGAGAAGACGGGTCCCGCTGCATCGATCGCACGCTGGAGATCCGCCGGAGCGGAGCGCGAGTCCCGGTCCCCTTGCTGTACACCGCCTCGGCTCCGGAGCTGGTGAACGACAGCACCATCCGGGCACGGCTCTCCTTCCGATGCAAACCGGGCGACGCCTACCTCGTAGATCTGCGGAGTGGCCGACCTATTCGGGAGCGCTGAGCAGCATGCCTCGAGTTCCGACCCTTTGGCTCGTCATCGTCCTCGCGGCCGCCAACGCCACCGCTGCCAAGGGGCAAGGGGTAGAAGGCCAGGTAGGTCGCTTCTTTGAAGGTCCCGAGTGGACGGTATTCCGCCTGACTGTCGCTCGTCCCCTGGGTCACACTCTGGGCCTCGGCTTCAACGGCACTTATCTCGACCAGATCGAAGGCGCGGGGACCTACGGTGGTCTCGGCCTCGATCTCACAGCCTTCCGTGGGGGCCGTCAGGGCCCCTATCTCGTGGCTGGTGTGCTTGGCGGTCTTGGAAGAGAGAATTCTCAATTATCCTGGAGCAGCTGGGGATCGTGGTCAGCGGGCATCGGATATGAACTCTTTCCCGCCTCGTTTGTCTCACTCAGCGCTGAGGGACGATGGCGCGGTCTCTCGATGAATGGACGCAACGGATTGGAGCTGGCGGGCGGGTTGGCGATTCGTTTCGGTGGAAGGCGTGAGCCCAGCTCACCTCCGCCGAGAGTGGCATCGGTCGAACCTGCGGGCTCACCGGTCCTGACTACACCGCCTGCAATTGAGCCCCGGGCCCCGACGGACGTCCCCGCTGGTCAGCCATCCGCTGCCCTCGCGGATTCGATCATCGCCACCGCGACCGATGAGATCGGCCGGAAATACCAGTTCGGTGGCACCGGTGAGGCCAATGAGGGCTTTGATTGCTCCGGCCTCATTCAATACGCCTATGGGCAACATGGGATCGCCCTGCCGCGGAACAGCGCCGCTCAGGCGCGAGAAGGGCGGGCCATCCCCAAACGCCTGGACCAACTCGCTCGTGGCGATCTGCTCACCTTCTCCGACCGGGGCGGCCCGGTCACTCATGTGGGGATGTACATCGGCGATAGGCTGTTCATCCACAGCGCGGGCCGTGGCGTCCAGGTGAGCACCCTCAGCGTGAAGGATCCGTACGGGCGGTGGTGGTTCAAACGATGGGTGGGAGTCAGGAGGATCCTCCAACCGCAGTAGAAGTAAGAAGTGAGAACGGAGGAGTGAGGAGGGAGGGTTCCTCATCCCGAGCGAAGCGAGGGATCTTCCTATCCGTGATTGCGACTGGCCGGGTAGATCCCTCGGTCGCTTTTGCTCTCTCGGGATGAGGACTCCGTCTTACTCCTTACTCCTTACTGCTCACTTCTCACTTCTCACTTCTCACTGCTCACTGCTTACTTCTCACTGCTGTGCTGATGGTGCATCCCCGCCATATCATCCCCGCCGCGTACCTGGAGTGACGCCAGGTCGCGCTGATATAGGGGATCCTTCGGGTCAATGGCCGGCCACTCGTTCATGTCGTCAGGAACGAAGAGGCCGACCATGTGGGCCATGGCACCCTTGATCAGCGTCTGATTGGTCGGATTGTCGTATTCGCCGACCACCCGGTACTTGTGGTGGGCCTTGAGCCGAAGTCCTTCGCCCGACACTCCGAACAGTCGGCGGCTTATCTTGTGCACCTTACCCGCGGAATCCCGAGTCGCCTGGACGCTGGTGAGCACCTTACCGTTTTCGGCGTCCTGCAGCTGGACTCGGACACCGTAGTCGTGCATGTGCCCGCCCACGCCGAGCAGGCGGCCACCCACGGGAAGCGTGAACTCGAATGACTTGGTAGACGTCCCCGGTGGAACGTCGAACGTGTTGCTCCCGCCGACCGTGAGATTCACGTCCATATAGATCGGCAGCGAGTTCACCGGCTGCGGGTTCTGATTCTTGGGTGTCCACAGCATGGTGAGCTTGAGCATCACGCCCTGCAGGTCCTTACCGGTGTCGTTGTGCCACGCGACGTACATTCCGAGCGGCATGCCGGGCTTCATCGGGACGCCGATCGTCTT
Source organism: Gemmatimonadales bacterium (assembly GCA_044867445.1). Classification (GTDB taxonomy): domain Bacteria; phylum Gemmatimonadota; class Gemmatimonadetes; order Gemmatimonadales; family GWC2-71-9; genus CAVVWJ01. The sequence goes on along the minus strand of JBIOUY010000307.1, from coordinate 1,251 downwards.
GGGGACGCTGACCTCGGAATCGGTTTCCGTTCCCGCTCCCATGAGGCGCTCGGCCGCCGGGTAGATCAGCTGCCTCCGACCAAAGTTCACCATGATCAGGTGGTGCATGACGTGCCGGGGAACCGGATGTCCTTCAGTGTCGGTGAGCGATACGCGAAAGCCGCGGAACCATCCGTCCACCGGCCATTCGAACCGCTGAACCGGCGTGTCATGTGACATGCCGAGATTCATCATGGCGGCGTCGTCCATCGGCGGCATGTTGGGCAGATCGAACGGCCCGGCCGTGATGATCAGCTCATGTTTGGACGAGTCGACCGCCACGACGACCTTCGGGGCGGGGCCACGATGGCTGGGCCCACCAGCGACGATTGCAGCGAGCATCGCACTCAACAGCATGACCGCACTCCGGGACGTGGTGGTATGGCCTGCGCGGCATTGCGTCACTGCCGGGCGGCGGCCAACTTTCGCGTTCTCAGCGAAGGATATCCTGCCGTTGGCCCGCAGAACATCCCGGGGCGAGGAAGCAATGTCAAGCGTCTGGAGACCGGTGACACTGGTGCTCGCCTTGCTGCTGTGCGGGGTTGAAAGCGGGACCGCACAGGCGCGCATCTTTCCCCGCGTGCCGAGCTTCGAGCTGCCGGAAGCCTCTCCCCGGGTATACGGTCTCGTCGGCCGCCTCATCTCCGTGCGCCGAGGCGAGAGCGATTTCGGGCATGAAACCGAGGCCGAGGTCGCGCTGGGAGAGAATGTGCCCGTGCTCGCGTTGCGCCGTGGGAGTCGCCCCATCACCCTGGGCTTCGGATCCCAAGTTTATGGGCGATTTAGTCTCGGCGACACCAAGAGCGCGCTCATCAGCAACGATTGGGTGGTCAGCATCAACACCACCGCGGTGCTCAGTCGATGGGCGCTCACCTTCGAGGTGATGCACGAGAGCAGTCATCTGGGGGACGAGTACAGTGACCGCTTCAAGGCCGAGCGGCTCGATTGGACTCGCGAGGTCGCAACCGGCTGGGCCAGCTACACCGCCGGCTCCTGGCGGTTCACTGGCGGTCTGAGCTACGTGCTGATCGACCAGCTCGACCTGGACCGACCCGGGGGCGCGGTCGCCGCGGATTACCATGGAAGGCAAGCCGTGCGCGTCTTGGGAGGGAATCTTCGACCGGTGGGCGGGCTCTTCTTCGAGGCCAACGCAGCTACGAGCTGGAGGGTGAGCAGTTCGGCCAAGGTCGGGTTGGCCCTTTGGTCGCCCGA
>JBIOUY010000306.1:0-3691 GCA_044867445.1 Gemmatimonadales bacterium | reverse complement strand
TACCTCGGCGTCAAGCGTTTTGGCGGCGAGGCCGTACTCGCGGGGAACATCCTGGTGCGTCAGCGGGGTACCAAGTTCCATCCCGGCAAGAACGTTCGCCGGGGCAATGACGATACGCTCTTCGCTCTGGTCGATGGCGTGGTCAAATTTGAGTTCAAGGACAAGGACCGTCAGAGGGTCTCGGTCTATCCCACGGAGAGCGCGGCATCCTGAGCTCTTATGCAGTCCGTCGAAAATTCCCCGAGGGACGCGGATCTGATCCGCGTCCCTCTTCGGTTTATGATTCAAAGGTCGCGGGCTGCGGGTCGCGAGTCGCTCCGCGCGGCGTGAGGTGTGAGCCCCGCAGCCCCCGAAACTGGCGACCCGAGACTCGCGACCTGAGACTCGCGACCCGACTGGAGGCATACATGTCCAAGTCCACCTTGCTCGATCGCTTGAATCATGAGCTGGAAAGCTTCGGCAGGAGAGCTCAGGCGGCGCTCGATGAGGGGAAACTGCAGATCGAGCTGCTGCGGATGCGTCGCAAGCGGGACAACGCCGCCCGCGATCTGGGTCTACTGATCCACCGGCGGGAGCGCGGTGGGGAAGCCGAGCCACGGAGGGTAGACGCCCTACTTCTACGATTGGACGATCTGACTTCCGAGATTGCCCGGTTGGAACGCCAGATTGCGGAGGCCCGGGAGCACAGGACTACTCACGCGACCTCGGCGCCGGATTCCGAGACGGCTGAGACCAGCGCGCCGACCGGGTCTTGAGCCGGTCAGGTCCAGGAAGGCTCCTCCGCCCGCGAGGCGATCGCCACCCGGATGCGATCCGGGTAGTTGCCGCAGAGTCCATCTACTCCCAGGCGGGTCATTCGCTCCAGGTCGGCGATTTCGTTCACCGTCCAGGCAATGATGGTCAGTCCCGCCTCATGCACCCGGCTCACCAGATCCCGATCGATCTGTTTCCACTCTTGCCAGAGTGCGGAGGCCCCCACCGCTCGCATCGCCGCGACGGGGTCGCCGATGGCGTCCGAAAGCAGGATCCCGCGTCGCAATTGCGGCCGCACTGCGCCCAAGCGGCCAATGATCCAGTGATCGAAGCTGTGCACCGCGTAGCGCTTGGGCGCGGGCCCGTGGTCGAGCACCTGGAATAGCGCCGGATCGTGCCGCTCGGGTAGACTCTTGATCTCCACCCAGACGTCGCGATCCCCCACGATCTCCAGGACTTCCGAGAGCAGCGGGAGCGGCTCACCGTTTCGCAAGCGGATTTGACGGGTATCGGCCAGCGAGAGTCCTCCGATGGGCCCGGCACCGTCGATTTCGGGGTCGTGATGCACCACCAGGCCACCATCGCAGGTGGCGTGCACGTCGAGCTCCACCCCGTCCGCGTCGAGCACAACAGCCCGGCGAAATGCGGCGCGAGAGTTCTCGTATTCATATCCTGAGGCGCCCCGATGGGCGATCACACTCGGGCGGAGCATGGAGCCTAAGATACCTCCGCTTAACGAAACCGTACACCGGACGTCCCCCCGGACTGGATGAGCGCCAGCACGACGCCCACGCCCCTGACCGATCTTGACCTGGTCGCAGCCTACCGGAGCGGGGACGAGCAGGCGGCAACCGAGCTGGTCCGTCGGCATGCAGCAGCGATTGGCCGCTTTCTGTACAGCTCCGGGGCAGGGTCCAGTGAGATCGAGGACCTGGTGCAGGAAGCGTTCTTCCGAGCATTCCGCAGACTGGATAGCTGGCGGGGTGAGGCGTCCTTCCGGAGCTGGCTTTTCACCATCGCAGGCAACCTCCTGCGCGACGAGTTCCGCAAGCGGAAAGGGCGCCAGGTGCTGTCTTTGGAGGACCGGGATCTTCCCGACCGGGCCGACCCTCATGCCGATCTCATGGCTAACGAGGCCAGGGAGCGGCTCCGCCAAGGCATCGCCCGCTTGCCCCGCCTTCAGCGAGAGGTCTTCCTGCTCCGAGTCCAGGAGGGAGTCGACTACCAGCAAATCGCGACGGCGCTCGGAACCACGCCAGGCGCGGCGCGGGTGCATTACCACCACGCAGTCAAGCGGCTCAAGGAGTTGATGGCATGATGGATTGTGCTCGATTGTCCGATCGAATGCCGGACGTGGTCCTGGGGCGCTCCCGATGGACCCCGGAGGAAGCGGATCATCTGTCGGCTTGTGCCGACTGTCAGCAGGAGTGGAGGTTGGTGCGGCTGGCCGGCGATCTCGGGGAAGGGCTCGGAGCTGGTCCGGATCCCTCCTCTATTGCGACAGCGGTCCTCCAGCGGGTCGCCTCGGAGCGCCACCGAGCCAGGCAGCGTCGGTGGTCACTGGCCGGCCTCGCGGCCGCGGCGATGTTTGCGCTCGCGGTGTGGTATGGCCGGGATCAGACCGGCCAACCCCTGCCTGCTCCTGGTGGGATGCCGGTAGCGACAGCGCCGTCCACTCGGGCGGCCGAACTTGCGATTCCGCTCCCCGAGCTCGACCAGCTTCAGGAACCAGAGCTCGATTCACTACTTCAGACGATTTCCCCACCGCTGACCAGCGGCTCTACGCTGGAAGCGCCCAGCATGGGTGATCTCGACGACCACGAGCTCGAGGAGGTGCTCGCCACATGGGAGGGCTGATGCGGACAGCGGCGTTCCTGAGCGCGCTTTTGGCGCTCTCGGCAGTTCATCCCCTTCAGGCTCAGGACACCGGGGCTAACCGCCCGCGCGCCGATCTCCTGCGGCAACGGATCGAAGAGCGCTTCGCGGCCAGGGTCCAGGAGGAGCTTGGCCTGAGCCACGATCAAACGACCAAACTGCGCAGTACCGCCCGCGAGTACGCCAGCCGCCGGCGGGAGCTGGAGGCTCAGGAGCGGGACCTGCGCAGCGCCCTGGCGGCTCAGCTTCGGCCCGGGGTAGCCGCCGACCAGGAGCGCGTGGCCGAGCTCACCACCAGGTTGGTGGAGCTCAAGGTGGCCTACGCTCAGAGCTTCCGCGACGAGATGAGGGAGCACTCGAAATACCTGTCCCCGGTCCAGCGGGCTCAATTGTACGTGATGCGAGAGCGGCTGCTTCAGCGGGTTCAGGAGGTGAGGGATCAACGGGAAGAGGGTGCCCGAATGCGGGGGGGAAGGCGGAGGCCGTTTATGGACCGTTGACGCCTGAGGGGCTAGATTTCCGGCTCCACGCAACAGGATGGCTTTCATGGCTTCGCTGGAGCCCGCCGCCCTTGGGCCGATCGTGGGTTTCCTCACCAATCCGCTGGTTTCGGCCCTTCTGCTGTCGGTCGGGGTCCTCGGCATCCTGATGGAGATCAAGACGGGGACCATGGGAGTCGGCGGTTTCCTGAGTCTGCTCGCACTCGGCGTCTTCTTCGGCTCCAGCTTCCTCCTCGGGCTTGCCGGATGGGAGGAAGTCCTGCTGCTGGGCCTCGGTGTCGTTGCTCTAGCGGTCGAAGTCTTTATCCTGCCCGGCTTCGGCGTCGCCGGCATTCTGGGAATCGTCGCGGTGGCCACCGCGATCGTACTCGCCATGATCGGGGCAAGGCCAACCTCGGCCGACGTGATGCAGGCCTTCGCGGTCCTGGGTGCCAGCTTCGTCATCACCGCCGCCGTGGCCTATGCCTGGCTTCGGCACCTCCCTCACAGCGGCCGATTCTCCGGGCTCTTTCTCCGCGGCGCCGTGGCCCAGTCGGAGGGCTACATCTCGGCCCTGCCGCGGG
>JBIOUY010000305.1:0-3134 GCA_044867445.1 Gemmatimonadales bacterium | reverse complement strand
TGCATCGCCCCGTGCCTGGACCAGCAAGACACCCGAGGATTCGTTGATGACCACCGCCAGCGCTTGCAGCGATGGCCCCGAAGATGGGTCGATGGCATCGGTTCCCTGAGCAAAGATCACGCCGGGCAAGGTGGCTCGTCCGGCCGCAAGCTCTGCTCAAATTCGCGAAGTCTCAACTGACGCTCCACCGGCTCGGGTCACGAGGCAATGCCGCGAGCAGCATCGCCCCCTGTACCAGTCGCCTTCTGTTCCTCATATACCCTCCTCCGGGCCTGTGGTTCGCTCGCCTCTCAGCAAGGGGAACGGGAGTTGGGGGTGTGAGAGGCCACGCATGGTCTCTCCTCGACCGTCGGGCTATCCTGCGAGTATGAGCGGGACGACGGTGAGCCAGAACGCGGACACTCGGTTGGCCGGCAATCACAGCATCGCCGATCGGTTCGTCGAGACCGGGCGGCTGTTGGATGATCAGGGCGCCAACCCTTTTCGGGCTCGAGCCTACCGTCAAGCTGCCGAGACGCTCCGACGGCTTGATCGGCCAGTGGAAGAGATCCTGCGGAATGAGGGCATCGAAGGGCTGGAACGTTTGCCCACGATCGGTCGAGGGTTGGCCGCGGCGATCCGGGACTACGTCGACACCGGCCGCATGCCGATTCAGGAACGCATGCGGGAACGCCGGGAACCGCTGGCAGCACTTCAGTCAGTTCCTGGAATCGGCGTGAAGCTGGCCGGACGGTTGAAGGACGAGCTCAGTATCGAGACCCTGGAAGAGCTGGAAGCAGCCGCATGGGATGGCAGGCTCGCTCGATTGCCGGGATTTGGAGACCGGCGGCTGGCGGGGATCCGGGCCGCCGTGGCCGAGCGATTAGGCCGGCACCGGCCGCCGCCCGAACGTCCTCCGGCACCGGAGCCCCCAATCGCCGAGCTGTTGGACGTCGATCGGGAGTATCGCCAGATGGCCATTGCGCACCGGCTGCCGAAGGTCGCCCCCCGACGGATGAACCCGCTGCATTACGCCTGGCTTCCGATCCTCCACACTCATCGGGGCACTCGCCGGTACACCGCTCTCTTCTCCAACACGCCCCGGGCCCACGAGCTCAACCGAACTCATGACTGGGTGGTGTTGTATTGGGAGCAGGGCGGCGATCGAGGCCAGCAGACCGTGGTAACTGCGACGCTCGGTCCGCTGCGGAGTCGCCGGGTGGTGCGGGGGAGGGAGGCCGAGTGCGAGGAGCATTATCGGGGTCTTGGAGCGCTAGTACTGTAGCTCTATATTCCGCCCCCGCGGCCAGGTAGCTCAGTTGGTAGAGCAGCGGACTGAAAATCCGCGTGTCGGCGGTTCGATTCCGTCCCTGGCCATTTCGTTGTCACTTCACGCTCTAAAATATACTGACAGAACGCGGCCACTGATCCCGGTGGCCTTTCTTGTGCGGAGCGCATGAAAAGTACCTGATTAGGAGTCCTTACAGCCGAGAATCGTGGTCGTGCCGCCGCTGCGCTCAGCGCCGAGGTAGAAAATGACGTCGCTGACGCGAGCTAGCTCTCCGCGTCTCGGAATGCGAGCCTATCCAGAGGCTGCTGAATTGGGCTGGGCTAGGCCGCCCGCTTCGACTAGACCATTCGGTGCCGCGCACCCTCCGCATGGCTGGTGCTAGCGGCAACCCAGCGGACCACGGTTAACGAGAACTTCAAGCGTTATCCAGAATGGGAAGCTGTCGAAGGGCAAGGACTTAGACCTGTTTTGTGCGTTCCGCCACGGACAGCCCAAGCTCAGTGCAAGATGTTGCACCAACCCCCGCGCCGGTGGCGTGCGGGCGTCGGCACTCTTCGCGCCAGCCGATCGCCTTCGCCGCGCTTTATACCGGGCTCTTAGGCGGTGCTCAACATGAACGGGCTGAGCCGCAAGCTTTCGGTGGCGTTGGCGATTGCCGTTGGCGCATGCGATGGCGGGTCAACAGTGCTTTCGTCGGAAGACCAGCCGCCTCCGGTCGACTCCCTGGCGCCGCCCATCGACACTGGCACGCCCGCTCCACCGCCGCCGGACACCAGCGCGCCACCACCGCTCCCGCCCGATAGTGCACCTCCGCCGCTTGGGCCGCCCGTCCATGCCGGAATTCCATTCGGCCCGACGGTGGAGACCAAGCATGCAAGCTCGTTGTCGCTCCTGCCGCCATCGAGTCTGAGCCCAACGTTCACCTCATTGCTGGATGCCGCATATGTACCCACCCTGCTTGCCAAGCTGGAAGCGGCTCGACAGACCAACGGCCGGGTGCTCCTCAGTTTCACTGGCAATGAGAAGTACAACCGTGATGGCGGCGGGTTCAGTCTTCCGATGTGGAAGCAGAGGGTCGATAGGTTTCGGGGCATCGATCTCTCATCCTACATCGCCGACGGGACTCTGATGGGCCATTTCATCCTCGATGAACCGAGCGATCCCACCAACTGGAATGGTCACCTGGTCTCGCTGGCAGACATCGAGGAGATGGCCAGGTACAGCAAGGAGATCTGGCCTGACCTGCCCGCGATCATCCGCGCTTGGCCGGCTTACCTGAAGGGCTATCAGTACAAGTATCTGGATGCCACCTGGGCTCAGTACCACGAGCGCTTTGGATCCATCGACGACTTCATCGTCAACAATGTTCGTGACGCGAAGGCGAGTGGATTGGCGCTGGTACTGGGGCTGAACGTCGTCGCCGGCGGCGGTGAAGACGGAATAGAGGGCTATTACCGCGACAAGCATGCGATGACTGCATCCCAGGTGAGAACCTGGGGCGGCGCCCTCCTGGCCCAGCCGTACGTCTGTGCTTTCTTCCTGTTCAGGTACAACCCAGACTACTTTGCTCGGGCCGATATGCAAGCGGCCATGGCCGAGCTCAGCGCAAAGGCCCAGAGTCTTCCGAACCGGCCGTGTCGGAGGTCGTGACTTTTAACTCTACCCCGACGCTCGCAGGCCCCGTCGGACCCACCTCGGGTCGGGGAGCGCCCCACGAATGCGGGCCGCGAGTCCCTATGGCGCGCCGGTCGCTCCAGCCTCCGTCACCGCCCCCACCGCAGCCAGTCGCTCCAGCCGTGCTGCGGGGTCCAGGCGCATGCCGACGATGTACGGAGACGACCTCGGTCTGGCGGGCCCGCTCTGT
>JBIOUY010000304.1:0-10537 GCA_044867445.1 Gemmatimonadales bacterium | reverse complement strand
GCATCGATGCCGCCGTACATCACGGAGTATCTCGGCGGTCTCCCGCCGGCGAGAATGAGCGGCAGATGGGTCAGGGCCTCCTCTTCCCACCAGGTCACGTGCGCGATGATGTCTCGGACAGACCAGGCGCCCGTGACTCCAGGCTCCAGCAGCTCAGCCTCGGAGAGACCGGCGTACGACTCCTGCAGCGATTCCCACGCCGATTCGAGCCGCCGCAGCAATCGTTCTTTGGTCACTGACCTGTGCCTCATCTCCACAGGGATAATCTGATTGAGCCCGCCAGGTTATCGCATCCCAGATCTTGCGGTTGAATTCAGCACGGCTAACGGCTATCAGCTAACAGCTACCCCCCCGACCCCTCGGGGGCGCCTCAGGGTGACAACCGGTGCGATACAGCGGTCAGCCGTTAGCTGTTAGCTGTTAGCCGTTAGCTGTTAGCTGTTAGCTGTTAGCTGTTAGCTGTTAGCCGTTACAACTAGAATTGGCTCATGAACAAGAGCCGCCTCGAGGCGTTCAGTGACGGCGTCATCGCCATCATCATTACCATTATGGTGCTGGAGATGAAGGTGCCGCATGGCGCCACCCTCTCCGATCTCGATCCAGTCCTTCCGGTCTTTCTGAGCTACGTGCTGAGCTACGTGAACGTGGGGATCTACTGGAACAACCACCACCATATGCTGCACGCGGCCAGGCAGGTCACCCCCGGGGTGCTCTGGGCCAACCTGCTGCTCCTCTTCTGCCTCTCGCTGATGCCGTTCACGACCGGGTGGATGGGCGAGAACCACTTCGCGCCCTTACCTACCGCTGTGTACGGAGTGGTGCTCTTCCTGGCCGCCAACAGTTATCAGGTGCTCCAGCGCGCGATCATCCGCGCCGATGGCCCGGATTCACCGTTGGCCCGTGCGGTAGGGGCCGATCGCAAGGGCCTCTTCTCGCGGGTCTGCTATTTCATCGCCTTGCCCCTGGCTTTCGTCCGGCCCTGGATCGCCGACGCGCTCTACGTCCTGGTGGCGATGATCTGGTTCATCCCGGACCGGAGGATCGAGCGGCAACTCAAGGACTAGCGAAGAAGGTCTGCTACCTACTGATAGGAAACGCGCTCGGCCTTCATGCCGTAGCTGTTCGTTCCGTTGCCGAGCTCCCCATTCTCTACGCCATTGCCCCAGCAGTAAGCAAATCCGTCAGCACCCATGCCGCACCCGAACTGCGTGCCGGTACTCACGCTCGAAAAGGTTGCCCCAATCGCACCCGGCACTGGAACCGGAGAGCTGGTGTTGGAAGGGATGCCAAACTCGAACAAGTAATTGTCACCCCAACAGTAGACCGATCCCGACGTGGCCAGCCCACAGTAGCCGCCAATCGATTGCCACTCGATGCCGCCGGCAATTGGAGTCGGAACCGCGGTGGAGACTGAATCGCCCGTGCCCAGACTGCCGTCCTGATTGTAGCCCCAGCAATACCCAGCGCCTGCAGGGGTCACCCCACAGGCGTGCCCATAGCCGACGAAGATCGACTTGAACGTGGGATCGCCGCTTACGGGAACTGCTGAACCAGGGGAAATATTGCTTCCGGCTAGCTCGCCATAGGATCCCGAGCCCCAGCAGTAGGTGTGGCCATCATGGGTGATGCCGCAGGCACTGAACCCGCCAACGCTCAGCGAGTCGAACCGTAGCTGGGAGTCGATTGGAGCGGGCCCGCGAATAGGGGCCCCAGTGAAGGGAGTGCCGAGCTGACCCGCGTCATTGTTGCCCCAGCACCAAGCCACCCCGCCAGCATCCAGTCCACACCCATGGAGCTCACCCAGGCCAATGCTTCTGAGGTGCAGTCCGCCACTCAGCGCGACCGGCGTCAGGTGCTCTGAGTTATCACCCAGCCCGAGTTGGCCGGTGTTATTAAGTCCCCAGCAATACGGAGTGCCATCTATGGCAATCGCGCAGGAAGTCTGGTAGTAGACCACGACCGAGGTAAACCGCACTGCTCCGGTCACCACCTCGACCGGAACATTGGAACCCTGCTTGCGGCCGTTGCCCAGCTGACCTGAAAAATTCCCACCCCAGCAATAAATCGTTCCGGCCGTGGTGAGGCCGCACGAATGTACGTATCCCGCGGCACTCACTGTCTGGAATCGCAGGTTGACGCTGACGGTGGCATTCCCGGTTCGACCTTCGCTTGATGCAACAATTGATGCGCTGCCCCTCGCCACTGCCGTCACCAGGCCCTCCTGATCCACAGTCACAATTCCCGGGTTGGTACTGGACCAGGTCACCGCTCGGCCTTCCAACACGGTCCCATTTGAATCCCGCAAGACGGTGGTCAGGCGCATGGTGTCGCCAGCAATCAGGGTCGCGCTGGATGGCGATACTGCGACCGTCGTGACAGGGCCAGGAGGGATGGGCTCTGGCGCACTTGTTTCACCGTCGCCACAGGCAGTTGCGAGTAGCGACACCGCCACGACCACCTGCGCCGCAGAAAGGGTAGATCTTTCTGAGAGCGGAAATCTTCCGGGTCGAGACTTGGGCAAATCGCCATCCGGACAGATGGATGTCATTAGTCAACCGAGCTGGAGATGAGCCTGGAAATGGACGGCACCAAGAGTCAGCAAGTACTACGCCAATCTGGGTTTTCTGAAACAGCACAGCAATGTCACTGCCACCATCTCGGACCCTAGACAGCGAGGGACTACACTGCTGGGGTTTTGCTAGATTGGTGCATGTCGCAACTGATCCTGACAGTGACCGCGACGGCCTTCGCCCTTGGCGCAGCCGCTGCGAGACTGTCAGCACAGTCTCCATCTTCGGAGCAGGCACGTCGTCTTGCTGTGCACGGGGTCCAGCGCACATACCTCCTCCACGTCCCGGCTTCGCTTGATCGGACCACCCCGGCCCCGCTGGTCCTGGTGCTCCATGGCGCCGGCGGACGCGGCGCCGGCTTCGCCCGACACACCGGCTTCAGCGAGCTGGCAGAGGAGCGCGGCTTCATCGCGGTCTATCCCGACGGGATCCGGCGGCGGTGGAACGACGGGCGAAGTGCCGGGCCATCGCAGGACGACGTCGGCTTCATCCGCTCGCTGCTCGATACGCTCAAGACGGAATTCGCCATCGACACTCGCCGGATCTACGCCACCGGTATATCCAACGGCGCCATGTTCTCCTACCGGCTGGCCTGCGACCTGCCCGGCGTCTTCGCGGCGATCGCCCCGGTGGCCGGCGCGTTGCCGGCCGAGCTCGCTCCCCGATGCACCCACGCGGAGCCGATCGCGATCGCAGCCTTTCAGGGGACGGCCGATTCGATTCGTACCCTATACGGGAGGCGCGGTGGGCCGGCGCAGAGGCCGAGTGCTCTCGGCCGAGGAGACCATGACATTCTGGGCGAGAGTCGACGGCTGCTCTCTCACCGCCACAACCGAGCTCGAGCCGGATCGCACGCCCGGCGACGGCACCCGGGTGCGGCGCTCGGGGTATCCCGGGTGCGCGCACGGTCAGAAGCTGGTGCTCTATACTATTGAAGGTGGCGGCCACACCTGGCCCGGCGGCCCCTCAGTCCCTCGGCTGGTGGTGGGACGGGTCAGTCGGGACATCGACGCCACGGCGACCATCTGGGACTTCTTCGCCCACCACGCCAAGCCATGACCGACGAGCCTCTGCTCGGTCTCATCATGGATTACGGGCTCACGCTCTCGGCCATCACTCGCCGGGCCGAGGCGCTCTTTGCCCATCGGCCAGTGGTGAGCCAGCTGCCGGACGGCACACTCCATCGGACCAGCTATCGGGAGTGTCTCGCTCGAGCGCGGCGGTTGAGCGTGGCCCTCGAACGGTTGGGTGTGAAGCCAGGCGACCGGGTGGCAACGCTCTGCTGGAATCACTACCGCCATCTGGAGGCATACTTCGCCATTCCTGCCATCGGGGCGGTACTGCACACGCTGAACCTTCGGCTCCATCCCGACGAGCTGGCGTACATCGCGAACCATGCGGAAGACCGGGTGCTTTTGGTCGACGCATCGCTGGTCCCGCTGCTGGAGCAGTTTCGGCCGCGGGCGAAGTTCGAGCAGGTGATCGTCGTGAGAGACGGCGTGGACGGAGGCGGGGCGCCGCCGGGAGCAATCGACTACGAGGCCGTGGTCGCCAGTGCAGAGGAGAGCGCCTTTCGCCAGCGCGAGCCGGACGAGCACGAAGCGGCCATCTTGTGCTACACCTCCGGGACCACAGGCCGGCCCAAGGGCGTGCTCTACTCCCATCGCGCGCTGGTGCTTCACTCGATGGCGACCGCCATGGCTGAAGCCTTCGCGCTTCGACAAGAAGACGTGGCCCTCGCCGTGATTCCGATGTTTCATGCCAATGCGTGGGGCCTGCCCTTCACTGCCGCCATGGTCGGTGCCGGCCTGGTGCTTCCGGGCGAGCAGCCCGATGCCCGGACCTTGGTCGAGCTGTGCCACACGGAGGGAGTCACCTTCAGTGCGGGTGTACCCACCGTGTGGCTCGGTCTGCTCGAGGCGCTCGATGCCGCGCCTGGAACGTACGATCTCTCCCGACTGCGGCTGGTTATTGGAGGTGCGGCCGCTCCGGAGGCCCTGATCCGTGGGCTGGAGGACCGCCATGGGATTCACGCGGTGACATCCTGGGGTATGACCGAGCTCACGCCAGTAGGGACGATAGGTCGCGCTCCCACCGAAGCGGACCTGCCGGACCGAGCAGCAAGAATGGCTCGTCGCCTGAAGCAAGGCTTGCCCGATGCACTGCTGGAGCTGCGGATTCGAAACGAATCGGGCCTGGTGCCATGGGACGGTCAGTCCATGGGCGAGCTGGAAATCCGGGGTGCATACGTGGCATCGGCGTACTATGGCTCTGAAGAAGACGGAGACCGCTTCACTGACGACGGCTGGTTCAAGACCGGGGACATCGCCTCGATCGACCCCTCTGGCTTTCTCGAGATCCGCGATCGGAGCAAAGACCTGATCAAATCAGGAGGGGAGTGGATCAGCTCGGTGGCGTTGGAAGGCGCGCTCATGGGGCATCCCGCCGTCGCCGAGGCGGCCGTGATCGCGGTGCCGCACCCCAGGTGGATCGAACGGCCGCTCGCGGCCGTGGTGCTGCGGCCGGAAATGCGCGCAACCGGGCAGGAGATCATCGCCAGTCTGAAGGATCGCTTCCCCTCGTGGTGGCTGCCGGACGATGTGGTGTTTGTGGAGGCAATTCCGCGGACCTCGACCGGGAAGTTCTTGAAGTCGGCGTTGAGGGAAAGGTTTGGGGGGTACTACGTCGCGGGTCGCGGGTCGCGGGTCGCGGGTCCTGAGACCTGAGCGCCATCGGCTCCTCATCTGGAGCGCAGCGAGGGACCTAGTCAGCGTCATCCGACACCGGCGTATGTCGAGGAAGGCGGAGTAGGTCCCTCGCTCCCCCTCGCGGTGCTCGGGGTCGCTCGGGATGAGGATTCAAACGGCTCAGACCTGTGACTTGTGACCTGCGACTCGCGACCCAAGGCCCATAGCCCACGACCTACATTGAACCCCCTCCTCGATCTTTCCGCCCGCCCCATCATCGCGCATCGCGGGGCTTCCGCCTGGGCGCCGGAGAACACCGTGGCCGCGTTCGACCTGGCGGTGCGTCAAGGAGCCGACGCCTTCGAGCTGGACGTGCGACTCACCGGCGACGGCGTGCCGGTAGTGCTGCACGACCCAACTCTGGATCGCACCACCGACCGCGCGGGCCCGCTCGCCGGTCTCTCGCTGGACGAGATCCGGCGAGTAGATGCCGGCGCCAGGTTCAGCGCCGACGGCGGCCGCACCTTTCCTTATAAGAATGCTGGCGTCACCGTCCCTCCCCTGGCGGAAGTGCTGCGGGCGTTTCCGGAGATGCCCATCCTCATCGAGATAAAGGAGGTGGCAGCCCAGGAAGCGATCCGGCAGGTGCTGATCGAGGAGCGCGCGGTCGAGCGTTGCGTCCTGGCCTCGGAGCAGGAACCGGCGCTGGAGCTGTTTCGCAAGCCGCCGTTCATCCGAGGCGCCTCCGGCCGGGAGATCTCGGCGCTCTACTGGGCGAGCATGCTCTGGCGGGCGGCTCCCCCCTGCGGCTATCGGCTCCTCTCGGTGCCGGAACGTTATCGGGGTCTCGCCGTGCCCACTCGTCGGTTTGTTGCCGCCGCCGGCCGGATGCAGTGCCCGGTGCACGTCTGGACGGTAAACCACCCCGCGACAGCGCAGCGCCTCTGGGCTCGTGGGGTCGCAGGCATCGTGACTAACGTGCCGGATCGGATCCGGGCGGCTCGCGGCTAGAAAGCAGCGGAGGCCCCCGGCCGAGGAAGCACCGAGGGCCCGGCCTTATGTCCTGGGAGAGCTACTTCGTCTTGAAGTACGCGATTAGTGAAGCCCCATCCTGCGTACTCATCGTTACCCGGTAACAGGAGCCCGACGTCTTCGGCGTCTGCCAGTTCTGGATGAACTGGCCGGCCGTCGAGTCATAGCGCAGAACCGTGCCTCCAGTGGAGGTTATCTCGATATCGTCCAACATGGTCGTAGAGGGGCAAGAGACCTGGGCCTGGACGAAGCTCTTCACCGCTCCCACATCGGTCCGCTCCACGCTGCCGACGAACACCTCGAATTTGAGCGGGACGGTCTGTCCACCCTTGATTGAGTTGAGCACCATGCCTCCAGTGGGCATGTCCACCGGCGCGTAGAAGCCGGTCAGAGTCCAGCTGAGGATGCTCGCGGTCGTGGTTACCGGCACTGGCGTCGGCGAGTAGTTCCCGCCATCGGCACCGCCGAAGGCCACACCGAGCACGGTCACGGTCTTGCCAGTACCCACGTTGGGGGTATCGAAGTTGCCGCTGGCGAAGCTGATGGTCACGACATCCGTTCCGATTGGGGTGACCGACAGAGTGACCGTCGCGGTGGTCGTTCCATCGTAGTACTTGTTCGCCGCCGATGCGTTCACGGTCAAATCGCGTTTCGTGATGTTCGCGGTCGTGCTGGTGATCGTGTTCTGCAGTTCGTAGTTGAACGTATCCGCGCCGGCGATTGAGATCCCGCTCACGTTCACGGTCTTGCCGAGCCCCACGTTCTTGTCGCTGAAGGCGGCGCTCAGGTACGACCCGGTCACCGCGTCACCCGCGAAGACCGGTACGATCAGCGTCACCGTTGCCGTGGTGCCGGCGTCATAGACCTTGTTGATGCCTGTAGCGGTCACCGTGAGCGGGGCTGGCGTGATGTCCGCCGTGGTGCTTGCCGTCGTGTTGGGCAGGTAGTTCCCGCCGTCCACCCCGCCAGTTGTGATCCCACTGACGGTGACCGTCTTGCCCGCGCCCACGTTCTTATCTGCGAATGTGGCGCTGGTGTAGTTGAGCGTCACCACATCGCCCGAGAGCGGGCTGGCCGACAGGGTCACTGTGGCCGCCGTGGTATGGTCATAGACCTTGTTCACGCCGTGCGCAGTCACCAGAAGCGCGATCGGCGTGATGTCCGCCAAGTCGGTCGCGGTGGGCGCGTTCAGGGCGTAGTCGCCCGCGTCCGCTCCGCTCAGGCTCAGCCCCGAGACCGTCACGGTCTTGTTGGTGCCCGCGTGCTTGGTATCGAAGTTCGCCGCGCCGACGATCAGCGTCACCACCTCGGGCGCGATCGTGCCGGTCACCGACTGGCTGCTCAGCGTAGCGGTCGTGGTCCCATCGTAGGGCTTGTCGTCAGCGACGATCACCGGTGTCACCGGCCTCGCCTGAATCACCCCGGTGTTCACGGGCACAAAGACCACCGCGTAATTGTTCCCGCTGTTGCCATCAGCCACCGCCCCGGTGGGCGTGAGGGTCTTGCCCGTTCCCACGTGCTTGGTATCGAAGCTCTCACTGAACCCCGGTGTGTCACCCGGGGCCAGGCTGCCGCTAGTGATGGTTGGCGTGGCCGAGGAGTTCGCCGTCCCGTCGTAGACCTTGGTATCGGCGCTGGCGGTCACCGTGATGTCCCGGGCCAGGATGACGCCGGTGTTGGTGTGGAATATCACGGCGTAGTTGTTCCCACTGTTCCCGTCGTTCACGGCGCCACTGGCGGTAAGCGTCTTGGCATTGCCGACGTGTTTGGTATCGAAGACCTGGCTAAAGTTCGGGGAATCCCCGCCGACGAGAGTGCCATCCGTTATTGTGGGCGTAGCCGATGACGTGGTAGTCCCGTCGTAGGTCTTGCTGTCGGTCGTGGCCGTCACCTCGATCGCGCGGGGGCTGATGGTCGCCGTGGTAGACGCCGTGGTGTTGAAGTTGTAGTTACCCGCGTCCGCCCCGGTCACGGTAATGCCTGTGACGGACACCGGCTTCCCGATTCCTGCGTTCCGGTCGGCGAAGCTGGCGCCGGCATAGTTGAGCGTGAGCGCGTCGCCTGGCACCCGGTCGTCGGACAAGGTGACCGTCTCGGCAGTGTTTCCGTCGTAGACCTTATCCACTCCGGTCGCCTGGACAGCCAGCGCTCGCGCCGTGATCTCGCCGGTGGAGTTGGTGTGGAATGTCACGTCATAGTTGTTGCCGCCGTTCCCGTCGTTCACCGACCCTGCCGGGGTGAGCGTCTTTCCGGTTCCCACGTTCTTGGAATCGAACGTCTGGCTGAAGCTCGGCGTATCGCCGCTCACCACCGTACCGGTCGTGATGCTCGGCGTGGCAGTGGAGACCGTGGTGCCGTCGTAGACTTTGGTGTCGCTCGCCGCCGTTACCTCGATGGCCAGGCGGTGGATCGAGGCCGTGGTGACCGCGGTAGCGTTCACCGTGTAGTTCGCCGCGTCCGTCCCGGCGAGGCTCAGGCCCGTGGCCGTGACCGTCTTCCCGCTCCCGGCGTTGCGGTTGTCGAAGGCTGCCGTTCCGCCCAGGTAGCTCACATCCTCGCTGCCGATCAGGCCGCTGAGCGCCCGGTTGGTGATCGTCGCCGAGGCATTGCCGTCATAGTCCTTGTCCGCGGCGGTGATGCTGCCGATCAAGCCCTTGGCCTGGATCACGCCGGTGTGATTGGCGGCGAATGTCAACAGGTAATTGCCCCCTCCGTTGCCGTCGCTCACTGAGCCCGTCGACGTCAGGGTCTTCCCGGTCCCCACGTCCTTCGTGTCGAACGCCTGGCTGAAGGCCGCCGCGTCACCCGAGGCCAGCGATCCCGTGGTGATCGTCGGCGAGGCGCTCGAGCTAGTCGTGCCATCGTAGATCTTGCTGTCCGTGGCTGCGGTCACCGTAATCGCCCGCTGGGTGATGTCCGCCGTCGTGCTCAGCGTGGCAGAGGCGAGCACATAGTTGCCCGCGGCCGCGCCCGTGAGACTGAAGCCACTTCCGGACACTGTCTTTCCGGTGCCGACGTGCTTGTCCCCGAATGTGGCGCTGCCACCGGTGAGGCTCACCACGTCTCCGCTCAAGATGCCGCCCGTGAGCGAGCGGGTGAGGATCGTGGCCGCGGTCGTGCCGTCATACTCCTTATTGTCGGCGGTGAAGTGGCCCGTCAGGGTGAGAGGGCTGATCACCAGCGTGCCGGAGGTGCTGGCGGTGTAATTCGGGTCGGTAACGATCGCCACCACGGTATAGCTGCCGGCATTGGTCGGCACGGTCGGCGACCCGTCGTAGGTGACCGACGTGCCGAGACCGGCCGGCGTGGTGGTAACGGTCGCCGACTTCGGGCTGCCGTCGTAGGGCTGGTTCAGGTTCGAGAGCGACACCACGGCCGTCGCCTGCGTCACCGTCAAGGCGTTGGATCCGGAGGACGCCAGGAAGCTCGCATCTCCCGCAAAGCTGGCGCTCACCCCACTGGGATACGTCCCGACTGCGATGCTCCCCAGCGAGGCCGCCGCGATCGTGGCCGTGCCGGCCGCGTTAGTCGTCGCCGAGCCAGCGCTGCTGCCGTTGAGGGTGAACCCAATCACCCTGCCGGCTACGGGGGTTCCCGAGGCGGTGAGCGTTGCCGAGAGCGAAGCCGTGCCGCCGAAGTCACCCGAGGCAGCCGCCACGCTGAGTGTCGTGGCTACAGCAGGTGAGGTAACCTGATGGCTCGCGCCCGGTGAGGTACTGCCGTTGAAGTTTCCGTCTCCGGCGTAGGTGGCCGTCAGGGTCCGCGCACCGGAGGTGGCAAGCGAGACCGAGCAGCTCCCGGCGGTCACGGTGCCGGTGCAACTGTTCACTCCATCTGAGACGGTGACGTTCCCGGTCGGCGTGCCTGAGCCCGGCGCCGTGACGAAGACGGTATACGAGACGGCGACTGCCTGCCCCACATTGGATGGATCGGGCGTGTCCGCCGTGATAGCGGTCGAGGTGGACGCCTTGTTAACCGCCTGAGACAACGTGACGGACGTGCTGCTGAGGAACACCGACGTCCCATCGTAGGTGGCCGTGATGGAGTGTCCGCCCATCGACAGGCTGCTCGTCGTCAAGGTGGCCTGGGCGCTCCCGTTGAGTGTGCCGGTGCCGAGCGTCGTCGCGCCGTCCTTGAAGGTCACGGTGCTGCCGGCTGGCGGAGTGCCCGCGGCAGCCGTGACGGTCGCGGTAAAGGTGACCGCCTGGCCGAACACTGAGGGCTGGCTGGAGGAGCTGACGCTCGTCG
>JBIOUY010000303.1:0-2395 GCA_044867445.1 Gemmatimonadales bacterium | reverse complement strand
GGCATCGACCACGCTCACCGAACCGCGCTGGGCGAACACGACCGTCCTCTCCGGCGACATCGCGGCGGCCGTCGGCGAGCTGAAAGCCAAGCCGGGAGGCGAGCTGCAGGTGCATGGCAGCGGCGCCCTGATCCGGTGGCTGCTCGACAACCAGCTTGTCGACGAGATCACCCTGCTCACCGTCCCGGTGGTCGTCGGCCAGGGCACGCGGCTATTCCCCGACACCGGCCCGGACCTAGCGCTTGACCTGGTCGACTCGCGAGTCACCCCGAAGGGGGTGACGATCCAGGTCTACCGGCCCACCGGGCGCCCCCAGTATGCAACCGCCACGCCGACCTGAAGCACGTGACATAGGTGCCGCATTCAGTGAGAGTCGATCATGGGTGGGTGCGGGCTGCAGCGTAGACAGCTGGCGCCTGGTAGCCGAGCGCGGAGTGTCGCCGGCGGTGGTTTGTTTGGCGTGGTCGGCGTTCATCCCGCCGAACGGGCTGCGCCACCGGTAGTACGTCTGCTCGGAGACCTGGCAGCTCACGGCAGACGTCAGCGACGTCCTTGCCCTCGTTCAGCATCCGATCAGCGGTCGCCAGCTTGCGCACGACCTGCTGCGGCGTGTGCTTCTTCCCTGTGATGCAGGCGGTGGTCGCCGAGATCAGGGTGCGGGATCGTGGCCACATCGAGCCGGTGTTCCGCGTGCCGATTTTTGGACCACCGTACGGGTTGGCGCCCTCGGGTTGGTGCCCCCGGGGCGAACCGAACGAAAGGGGAGACGTGCGGCGCACGCGTTTGTCCAGGTACAGGCCACCTACTCGCTGACTTGAGTTGAGCCGGAGTCCTGACGTGGATGCCGCCAGAACGCCTCGCCAAGGGGCCATCTCCCGTGACTGACTTTAGCCCGCCGGTTCGATTCCCGATCGCGGAGGCGGAGGGAACACAATAAGAAACCACAACGCTCCAGGTCAGGGCGTGTGGGTGACCGCCAGCGAGTGGGGTCGGGTCGCCTAAGGGAGGTTCGAGGGTCAGCGACCTCCCACGTCTGTTGACATGGCCCGTGCCCTCGGTCTCCGCAATTTCTCTCCCTCCCGATACCTCCACGATCTCTCCCTCCCAGCTCAGCTTCGCTGTTGCTGGTTGGAGACCTCACCTACGGCGCCGAAATCCTGGAGCGCGTCAGGTTCCGGGCGTCGGCAACCGGCGCCGTCTCCTCGAGGCCACGGACAAGGTCCTTGCCTCAGAAGAGGACGCCGGCCCTGGTCGTCCTGCCGGCGCACGATCCGACCGCTGCCCGACGCTTGCTCGAGAACTGATAGAGGAGGCGACCACGGAGGCGTTCGAGAACAAGGTGACAATCGGAAGGCCAGTCGCAGAGGTCTTCGCGTTCCTCGCGGACTTCGAGAACGTGCCGATGTGGCCACGCCATCGAAGAAACCAGGAAGACTTCCCCTGGACCGGTCGGGGTGGGGACCACCTATCGCCAGACTCGCTCGAAGCCGAGAAGGGCCGAAGAGGCGTTCGAAGTGACCGTTTTCGAGCCCGTGAGCCGACTCGGCGTGAAGGGGCAGATCGGGCCTTTCCGGGCCACAGTCGGCTACCTGCTGGAGCCAGCGGGCGCAGCGACGAGGCTCGTCAATGTGGTGGAGCTCAAGCCCTCGTCGGGCGTGTTGAGGCTCTTCGCTCCCTTGGCAACGACCAGAGTCAAGGCAGCCGTGGGAGAGAATCTCGCCACGCTGAAGAAGATCCTGGAGGGGGGTGGCCGCCGTGGCGATTTCTGAAATGAAATTCACTGCTAGAGCGATAGAGGAGGTCCGTCCGCCGGCGGACCCGTGGCCGGCCCGGAGTCTCGTGCCACCGGAAGCTCGTCTCCCCACACCGAGACAAAAGGCAAGCGCTGCGGTGGGCGGAGGCGATCGGCGCGAATATTCGGGCGATTCCGGATGGTCGTCTGACCCCTTGTGCGCTTTCACCTGAGTGGCAGGGGCCTCCGGAGGAAGTCACTTGGGTGGGCTCTCGGGGGGCCTCGCAAGTGACGCCCCGGCTGTTGCGAAGTGCTCTCGCGCTGACACGGAACGGATAAGCTCGGGGGGTGCGACAGGACGAGGTAAACGAGCTCGACCGTGCGATCAGTGCGCTTCAGGATCAGACCCGCCGACGGATCTTGCTCGATTTCTATGTACACCAGACCGAATGGACGGTGGACAGTGTCGCCGAAGCCGTCGGAGTGCACCGAACGGTAGCCCACAGACATCTCGAGCGTCTTGTCGCCCTCGGATTTCTCACATCCGGCCAGCGCCGAGGGAAATCCGGCAAGCCAGCCAAGCTCTATCGGCTCGCCGGCCACCAGATCGACTTGAGCTATCCGGTGCGACGGTTTGCACGACTTTCCGCCCTGCTGGCCGAG
>JBIOUY010000302.1:0-2381 GCA_044867445.1 Gemmatimonadales bacterium | reverse complement strand
GCCACGCCTCACTCCCTCCTCGTCATCGCCTCCGCGGTCACCTCGGCCCAGTCCAGCTCTTCCTCCACTCGATGGAAGGCATCATCCCCAATCACGCCGCGGGCACGCAGGTCGGAAAGCATCCGTCGCTCTGCTTGCTGAGCCCGCCGCTGCACCGCCGCGTAGCCGGTACCCGGTACCCCATCGCCCTCCAACTCTTGCGAGAGAGCGCCTGATTCGGCCCGGCTGATTCGCGTCTCGTATTTCCGTCGGAGCAGGAGGACCATGTCGTCGCTGCTCTGCACCCCGTCCACGGCGTCGAGTCCGGCGCGTGCGGTCTCCGCGCGCGCCAGCCGCACCTCGCGTTCGATCGTATCGTCGGCCTGCAGGGCCAGCACCCGCATAAGCGGCGTGACCGTCATTCCTTGGAGCACCAGGGTCACGAACACCACGCAGAACGCGGTGAAGAGGATGAGATCACGGTGGGGAAACCCGGATGGGAGGGCGAGTGCCGTAGCGATGGTTACGATGCCGCGCATCCCGCACCAAGCGACTACCGTGGCGCCTCGAAAAGACGGATACCAGAAGGGCCTGGACGCGCCTCTGGAGCGGCGATCCGCGATCCAGCGCGCCACCACGGCGTAGGCCATGACCCAGGCGATTCGTACGAGGATGACCGCCGCGCAGACCGCCGCGGCGACTATGGCGTAGGTGATCAGCTCCGCCCGGCTCAGCCGGTCAAGGATGGGCCGGAGCTGGAGTCCGATGAGAATGAAGGCCAGGACGTTCAGCACGAACACCACAACTTCCCACACCGCGTACGATGGGATCCGGAGCCGAGCGGGCATCAGGTCCGGGGCTGTCCGGGCCACCAGGATGGCAAACACCACGAGGGTGATGATTCCGGAGAGCCCCAGCCAATCGGCGAGCATCCACACCGCGAAGGTGGACAGGAACTGCACGATGACCGATATGGGGAGATCTTCGATACGTGAGGTGACCAGCAGAACCACTCGCGAGAGGATGGCACCCAGACCGATGCTGCCCAGGGTCACCACGATGAGAAGCGGGACGGCGCGCCAGCCCGAAAACGTGCCGGTGACCGCGGTGGTCACGGCCAACCGGTAGATCAGGAGCGCGGTTGCATCGTTGAACAGGCTTTCACCTTCGAGGATCACGAAGACTCGATGGGGCGCCCGGAGCTGTCGCAACACCGCGGTTGCAGCTGCGGCATCGGGAGGCGCCACGATCGCGCCAAGCGCGATAGCGGCGGGCCAGGGGAGAGTCGGCATCAGCCATCGAGCTACGAAGGCCACCGCGGCCACGGTGAGACCTACCGCCACCAACGCCAGACTGGTTACGGCGCGCCAGTTCTGCTTCAGGTCCCGGGGGGACGAATCGAAGGCAGCGTCGAGCAGGACCGGGGCCACCAGGAGGGTGAGCGCGAGCCGCGGGTCGAGCGCCACGCTGGGCACGTTCGGTAGCAGGGCAAGCGCCGCTCCCGCCAATGCCAGCAACGCCGGATAGGGCGCGTGCATGCGGCGAGCCAGCGCCGACAGAATGGCGCCCACCAAGAGCAGAGCGATGACCAACTCGAAGACCGGCATCACGACGACTCGGATCAGGGTATCGGTAGGATACCAAGGTGCCCAGATGCACGACAATCTGGTATCCTCGCGCACCCATTCAGACAAGAGTGTCGGAGTGCGGCGGCTTCACTGCGGTGATTGGAGGGTCCCACCTGGCACGATTTGTGGAAGAGATGAGCTCGCGGCTCTACGGCGGTGGTCCCGGTCCGGTGAGGCCGGGCGCCTAGGAGTTAGCGATGAAGATGGAGACGAACCTCTCTCCATGAGGAGATCCGCCATGAACAACTGCAATAACAGGTAGAGCCACCCCTGCAGGCGCGGCAGCGCGCCTGCAGGAGTCTCCCACGCGAATCTACCTGGGCCAGAGCCAGCCGAACGTGCCCGCTGTGATCAGCCCATACACCAGCCCGTCGAACGCCTCCTTCGTCGCTACCACCCACGGCTTGCCCATCCAGATAGCGCTCGGGATGTTGCCGGCAGCGTAAGCGAGGAATCCGACCGCTCCCACGATCTGAAAGACCTTGAGGTACTCTGCCCCGGGTGGGAGGGCATGATAGGCCACGTAGCCGACGAAGAACGACACCACCAGGCAGAAGAGGAACCATTGCCCTAAGCTCGGCCCCATCGAAGGCAGCCCGGGCCGTTTCAAATTGAGCACCGCCACCGGACCTTCGGTGAACTTCTGCTGCATCTCGGGCGACTGTATCTCCTTCATTTCACTGCAATAGGGAATGATGTACTGAGCGGGGGCGGGATCGCCGGCGCGCAAGGCGGCCCGGACCGCATCTTCATTGGGCAGCTTGGTATAGTCCC
>JBIOUY010000301.1:0-2300 GCA_044867445.1 Gemmatimonadales bacterium | reverse complement strand
CGCATCCTTCGGAACGAGACGTACGCTGGCGTGTGGCATTTCAACAAGCATGAAAGATGCGAACCCCGCTCGACAAGGACCGTTTCGAAGTATCAGCGTCACCAAAAGAGAAGCACCCGCCTTCGAGGGCGGGAAGACTGGATCAGCCT
Source organism: Gemmatimonadales bacterium (assembly GCA_044867445.1). Taxonomy (GTDB): domain Bacteria; phylum Gemmatimonadota; class Gemmatimonadetes; order Gemmatimonadales; family GWC2-71-9; genus CAVVWJ01. The sequence continues at coordinate 2,151 of JBIOUY010000301.1, read as the reverse complement.
AGAGCTGCCGGAGGCCCAGCGGATACTCGACCGAGCGCTCTGGGAGCGCGTTCAGCAACAGCTTGATCGCAATCGTGTCTTTTCGCCGAGGAATGCCAGGCACGTGTACTTGCTGAGCGGACTCGTGCGGTGCGGCGCTTGCGGTAGGCGGTACGTCGGTCCCCCCGTGCCAATAATCCGTGAGACAGCTTCCCTCGGGAGATTAGTGTAGGGGCGGGGAGGCTGAGATGAATGGACCGAGAGGCTGTTGGATCCGTTGCTGAGATGAGGGACGCGGCGGAAACGGAGGGAGCCCGTAGGGCGACCGTAGTTTCCGCCGGCGCCGGCGTGGCCCCTGACCCCGAGGTGGTGGCGAAGCCGAAGCGGCGCCACTTCAGCGCCGAGTACCGGCTGAAGATCCTGAGGCAGGCGGACGCGTGCAAGGCGCCGGGCGAGCTGGGCGCGTTGTTGCGGCGCGAGGGGCTGTACTCCTCGCTGCTGTCGACGTGGCGGCGGCAGCGGGAGCAGGGGGCCCTGGCCGAGCTGCGAGCGCGCAAGCGCGGACCGAAGCCGAAGGCCGTGAATCCGCGGGTCAAGGAACTGGAAAAGCAGAACGCGCGCCTGCAGCGGAAGCTGAAGCAGGCGGAGATGATCATCGAAGTCCAAAAAAAAGTGCACGAGATCCTGGGGATCCCCCTGAGGACCCTCGCCGACGAAGGGGACGACTGATGTCGGCGATCGCCGAGGTGGACTCGGACGTCCCAACGGCCCCGCTGTGCTTCAGCCTGGGCGTCTCGCGGGCCGCGTTCTACCGCTGGTGCCAGCCGCCGCTCGAGATCGGACCCAAGCCGCCGCGGGCGAGGCACCCCCGCTCGCTCGGCCCGGATGAACGCCAAGTGGTCCTCGACACCCTGCACTCGGAACGCTTCCGCGATGCCTCGCCGGCTGAGGTCCACGCCACGCTGCTCGAGGAGAACACCTACCTCGCCTCGCCGCGGACGATGTATCGGGTGCTGGCGGAGGCGAACGAAGTCCGCGAACGGCGCGATCAACTGCGGCATCCGGCCTACGCCAAGCCCGAGCTGCTGGCCACCCAGCCCAACCAGGTTTGGTCCTGGGACATCACCAAGCTCAAGGGCCCGGTCAAGTGGGCTTACTTCTACCTGTACGTGATCCTCGACATCTTCAGCCGTTACGTGGTGGGCTGGATGGTCGCCCAAGGCGAAGGCGCCCGCCTGGCCGAACGGCTGATCGAGGAGACTTGCGCCAAGCAGAACATCCAGCCGGGCCAGCTCACGATCCACGCCGACCGCGGACCGGCCATGATCAGCAAAACGGTCGCGCTGCTCTTCTCGGACCTCGACATCCTGCGCAGCCACTCGCGGCCGTACGTCAGCGACGACAATCCCTTCTCGGAGTCCCACTTCAGGACCCTCAAGTACCGGCCCGATTTCCCGGACCGCTTCGGCTCACTCGAGCACGCGCGTCAGGTGTGCCGTTCGCTGCTCGACTGGTACAACACCGAGCACCACCACAGCGGGCTGGTCTTCCTCACTCCGGCGATCGTGCATCACGGCCGTGCCGACGAGGTCCTCGCTGCTCGTCACCATGTCCGTCTCGACGCCTACGCCGCGCACCCCGAGCGCTTCGTCAACGGGCTGCCGCGACGCGAGAGCCTGCCGAGCGCGGTCTGGATCAACCCACCCGAGAAAGCGGCGCAGCACGATGCCCCAGGATCAACGATCGTCGCCCCGGACGACCCGGAGGTCGTCCCCGTTTGCCGCACTTACGAGCCCAACCGTCGACCGACCGCGGGCCAGCTCGACGTGATCAGTAACGCGGAGCCCGCTCACTAAATGCAGAAGCCGGCTGTCTCACGGAGATTGACACGGCCCGGAAGCGCCACCGACGTCGTGAGGAGGCCTGCGACGTTCCTTGTCGGTGTAGGGGAGCCTTATCCACAGAAACGACCCTTGTCAGATGGTCTCTATTCAGTACCCTGAGAGGACATGAGCGACAAGATCACCACCATCGAAGATCTCGCGGCTATGGTTCAAGCCGGCTTTGAGCACACGGCGACAAAGGACGACGTTCACGCTCTGACGACGCGTATGGAGAAGGTTGAAGGGCGCATGGACAACATTGAACATGGGCAGCGGTCTGTCATCGGGC
>JBIOUY010000300.1:0-71316 GCA_044867445.1 Gemmatimonadales bacterium | reverse complement strand
AGGACCGAATCCAGGACCAGAGAGCCTGCGACCGATCGGAGTCAGCCGGTTCGACCGCCTGTCCGCCAGGATCGTGAGCGTCGCGTACACGCTTTCGAATGGGCCGTTGTAGTGTTCGTAAGGGACGGGCCATGCTCCCCTCACATCAATCAGGATACGCCGCGTGATGCGCGAACCGTCCATGAGTGAGCTGCGCAATCGGGTTGTTCAAGTCAGGCGCTTCGGCGGTCCCGACGGGCTGGAGGTGGTCGACGCTCCCCTGCCGACGGCCGGCCGGGGCGAAGTGCGGGTTCGCGTGCTTGCGTCGAGCGTGCAGTACACCGACGTGTTGATCCGGCGCCACCTCTACCCGCAAACTGCGCGCCTCCGGCCGCCGGTCGTGCTGGGCTATGACGTCGTCGGGGAAGTCGATCAGCTCGGCGATGGCGTAAGCGGCTTTCAGCTTGGAGATCGAGTGGCCGATCTGACGGTACTCGGGTCGAACGCCGCCTATCGCACGCTCCGGGCTGACCACCTGACCCGCGTGCCCGCGGGCGTCGACGCAGCGGAGGCGGCCACGCTGATTCTGAGCTGGACGACCGCGTACCAGCTTCTCCACCGCGCGGCCCGGGTTCAGCGAGGCCAGCGCGTGCTCGTGCATGGAGCCGCCGGCGCCGTCGGTCAGGCGCTGCTCGTCCTCGGCAGGCTGGCCGGCCTCGAGCTGTGGGGCACCGCGCGCGGCGAGCATGCGGCGCTGGTCCGCGAGCTGGGCGCTACGCCGATCGACTACCAACGCGAAGACTTCACCCGCGTCCTGCCGGACGGGTTCGACGTCATCTTCGACGGCATCGGCGAGGAGGGCTATCGCCGCTCGTTCGCCGCGCTCAAGCGCGGCGGCCTGCTCTGCGCCATTGGCTACTCGGCGGGCGTGCAGGCGCAGCAAGGCATGCTCGCCATCCTCATGTCCATTGCGCGTCTGTATCTGTGGAGGTTCTTGCCTGGCGGCAAGCGTGCCCGCTTCTACTTGATCACTGCGATGCGGGCGCGACATCCCGCCTGGTTCCGGGAGGACCTGGAGCGGCTCTTCGGCCTGTTGGCAACCCGCGCCATCCGGCCGCGCGTCGCCGAGCGGATCTCCTTCGATGAGGTCGTCGAGGCACACCGCCGTCTCGAGGCGGGCGGTCTCGAGGGCAAGGTCGTCCTGTGCCCGGACCTCCCGTCGCGACGCGACCGGATGCCACTTTAGGTCGTTGCCGGGCTTCATTGCCCCTCCTGGGCTCGAACCAGGACTCCCCTGATCCAGAGTTCTCTGGCCTGGGCAGGCAGCTTCGACAACTTGTTGGTAATATTGGCCACTTTCCGCGCATCGGTGACCGCTGCCCTGACAGCGTTTGCCCCGATTTGCCCGGAGAAACTATGGCGAAACTACGGAGCAGCCGCTCAGATCTGGCAGCTCGCGTTCATTTCTCAGCATTCGATGGCTGGGATTCCGAAACGGGAGGCACATCCCATCCCATGCTCCCAGTTGACGTGCGGACATAATTGTTACGGCGGGTGAAAGTGCGTTGGCATGCGCCGTCCAGCCGCAGCCCCTTTCATCACGCACCTCTCGACTGCCACACGGGCAGGGACATCTGATGGAGAACCGGCCAAGCAAGCCAAGCAACACCCCATTACGTAAGTCATTCCGAGAGCATTGATCGTAATCGGAGCGTGGGGCCAGCATGTCGCGAGCGGTTAGTGTAGTCAGCAGGAGGCTGGCTCCTGACAAGCGCGGATTTGGGCTGCCGCGATTGCAGTCTATTCCAGTTAGGCCGATAGCACAGCCATTTCAGCAAGTGGGGATTAACCGTGGCGCAACTCAAGCTCCTTCCGCCAGATGCCAGCAAAGTACAGCAACTGAGCGACTTCTTGGGCCGGCTCGGCACATGGCAAACAGTTCAAGAGGGGGCTAAGGACGACAGAGGATTTCTGAGTCAACTCTGGTACCGAGGCGTGAGTCGCGAGTATCCGAGTCAGATACCCGGCGTTTACCGCTCCGACTTCACGGCGAGGGCGAACAACCTAAAGTTGAAGAGTTCTGACAAGACGGAAGACAAGCGTCTGCATCTTGAGCGAGAGATGCTTGCGCAGTTTCGCAGTGCGGGAGCCGCATTCCTTAAGGACCAGGGTATAGTGGACATTTACTTCACGGCCCAGCACTACGGAATGCCTACCCGTTTGCTTGATTGGTCGACAAATCCTCTCGCTGCGCTCTTTTTCGCCTCCAGCGAAGATCCGGGAATTGATGGCGTGGTCTACGCCATGGATGCTCGAAAGGTGATTCCCAAAGGGGCAAAAAAGACGGCGCCTGAGCCGCTCTACCAAGCTGTAATGACAATGCGCCATCCTTTTGTCCATTACGCGATTGGCCTATCGTTTTGGAACGATCCGAAACCCGATCACAAACCCGGTATCCTGCCCGTCCGACCCGATATCGTACCAGGCAGGATCGGTCAACAAGGCTCTTGCTTTACGCTCCATATGCACGGCGCTTCGGAGGTAACGAACAAGACCTCCATTGCGATTCTGATTGACGGGACAAAGAAGAAGGATCTTTTGCGAGAGCTCGGTCGGCTAAGTATCAACCAATTCACCACCTACTACGACCTTGAACACCTCTCCAAAGAGATCAGGTCAGGTTGGGGCGTGGAGAAGGCTACGGCCTAACCCGCTTTTGCAGCGGCCAGGCCGAATGGGCGCGAAGCTCCGCGCCGGCGGCAGCTCCCGGAGGCGCCATCAAACGATACGCAGGTTTGCGTGGGTGCGGGCCTGAGGGCCTGCAGCTGATGCGCATGCCGCTACGCCGAAAACGAATCTCGACGTATGTCGACCTCTTGGACCTTCGAATCTGGCTTTCCCGACGCGCGGTGTCGGGCACTGAAGGCCGTGCCCAGTTTCGATGCAATCATCGATCTAGTGGCGAACGATATGCGAGCAATCAGCGTCTCGGACGAAGATGGTTACGCTCCTGGCATGCAAGGCGCTGTACGGCCCGTCTTGACTTTCGAAGCGCCATTGGCATTCGATGCCTTCTTCAACTCTCCGGCAGGCTACCGCGGACAGTACTGGCAGGATCCAGACCTAGGGCAAGCAGCGAATAGTCGCATCATCCGCCGGCTCATGGACTCACTGATGGCGGAGATCAAGACTGCGAACCGGCCTCGGCTACGTACGATTAATGTAAAGTCCTCACTGAGTGCCATGTCTGCCAAAATCTGGATTCATGAGGACGACTTCCCTGTGTCGCCCACGCGAGACTTGAGAGTTGAACCTTGGGCTAGCGCTGCCAAACGGGGAGTAAAGCTTGCAAAGTCTGGAGTCTGCGCCCCCGCCAAGGGGCGCATCCAGGTATTTGGGGCATTCGTCGATGCCTATGGCCACGAGAGAGTTCCACACGATAAGATTCGCCGACGATTCGACCTCCACGAATATGGCTTCAGCTAAGATGGTGGCGGGTTGACCGCTGCCGCTGCTACCTGAACCGCCCCATGCAGCTCACGGATCGGACCTCCGCCCGCCGCGCGAGACGCGAGTGGACAACCTCTTCGTCTCAATCGCGCAAGGTCGGGGGTGACGTGTCTGTGATTAATGGGCGCTGGCAATCGATTCGCACAATAGGTGAGAGCGGTCAAGCTCAAACATCGCTGGTGCGTGATCTCAGTGACGGATGGGATGGCTGGGTCCTGAAGGTACTTAAGAATCGCAATCGTCTCGGAAGATTCGACAGAAAGATTCAGGCGCTACAGGGGCGCGTCGGGGCCGAGCTATTTTGACAGCCAATTTCCCTTTTTTTCTGGTGACATCGCCGCCGCTGAACATTCTGCCAGCGAACAGCTCGAGGTCGCGTGACCAGGCCTTTGCTCCACCAGCCCGGCCGAACCATTCCAGGGGGTCGCAGGGGGTGCGCGCGCTAGTCGGGCGCCGGCGCTTCCAACGGCCAGTACGGTGCGGTAGATCTCGCAGTGTTGCGCGGCCCGTGTGGGAAGGAGCACCCAATGGCCAAGACGCCCCCTCACCTCCCGAAGGAACCCGAGACCTCCGATTATCTGGGGCACCGGCTGGATGGAGCGCGCGACCTCTACCTCCTGGCCCTGGCCCTGGGCGACCGGCCGGATGGGTCCCCACTGTTCGGCCGGATGATCCGCGAGGCCCGGATCCATTTCGCGGCGGTGATCGAGGAGGCCCGGATCGCCGGGCTCGACACCAGCGCCATCGCTTCCATGCTCGGTAAGTTGAGCAGCGAGCTGGCTGACAGCATTCGGCCGGAGCTGCGGGCCCGGGTGGAGCAGCTCCTCGCTGAGCGAGCCACCCACCCGCGAGGGGAGCGCCGGGGTGACCGCTGAACCGCAGTTGCCGGACAGGAGCCGGCGGAGGAGCGGCCCGTGACGTACGTGATCGCCGAACCCTGCATCGGCGTCAAAGACCGGTCCTGTGTGGATGTGTGTCCGGTGGACTGCATCTACGAGGGGGAGGATCAGCTGTACATCCATCCCGACGAATGCATCGACTGCGGGGCCTGCGTGCCCGAGTGTCCCGTGACCGCGATCTTCCCGGAGGAAGACGTCCCGCCCAACTGGCAGTCGTACACCGCTAAGAACCGCGACGTGTTCACCAGCGACCATCCGCCCACCGCCCCGACGAGGTAGCGGGCATTCACCTGCGACGCATTAGCCGCTGGATCTCACACCACTCGCGCTCCATCAGTTCGTACTCCGCCAGTAGAAGGCGAAGCGGCGGCTCACACGGCACCTGCTGGGCCAGCTGGATCCGCATGCCGGGCCCAAGGTCCAGGGCGTCACCGTCCTCAGTCTGTTCTCTGGGCTGCTCTTCTTGCGGCCCATCGTTCCTCGCCATGCCTGAACCTCCTCCTCATCCTGTCGCCAATTGTCAATCTTGTGAGTGCCAACCAAGCCGGCGCTGGGCCGGTGGTTCGGCGTTCACTCGTTGCCGCTTCCTCGCCGAGTCCCTCCGCCTCACGCTCGGCCTCTGCCTGGTCCGCCCAGCCACCGTCCCAGATGCTCATGCTGGCGCGCCCTTTGACTTCTGCCGACGCGAGGCGCCCGCGAATTGCTGGCCGCCCTCCTGGCAAGTCCTTGCCGAGATGCACGTTATGAGAGTATTGGCTGCTAGGAGTGAGTGAACCGGACGGGAGGCGATTGCAGGCACGAGGCACCCACGTAGCTATCTTTGGGATATATTCGGCGAATATATACCGAAACGAAGCCCCCGGTCAAGAGCGGCGTGGGATAAGAGACAGGAGGGCCCGTACAGTTCACCGCACGCTTGTCCTGCCAAGTCGACCACAACGCCTTGCTGTCACACAGGTTGAATAGCATTCTTCCAACGCCGAACGCCTTTTTTGGGCAGCGGGGATCTCCCGCGCAGATTTCCCGGCCCCTGAGTCTGGCCAGCATCGTCACCGTCCCCGATCCGCCCGCCACGCGGAAGACCCGGGACGTATCGCGTTTTGAGCTTGGGGGACGAATGCCTGAAACTCCCGAACAGAGAGCCCGGCGCGAGATTGACGCCGACCTTAAAGCCGCCGGCTGGCTGGTGCAGGACCGCGCTGATCTCGATCTCACAGTAGGGCGAGGCATCGCCGTGCGTGAGTTTCGGCTCAAGCCGGACTTCGGATTCGCGGACTACTTGCTCTACCTGGATCGCAGGGCTATCGGCGCGGTCGAGGCCAAGGCCGGGGGCACTCTGACCGGCGTCGAGGCTCAGTCCGCCAAGTATGCCGCCGGCCTGCCTGACAACCTTCCGGCCTACAAGCGTCCGCTGCCCTTCCTGTTCGAATCCAACGGATCGGTGACCTATTTCACGAACGGCCTGGATCCCAATCCCCGTAGCCGGCAGGTCTTCAGCTTCCCGCGTCCGGAAACGATGGCCGAGTGGGTCACGCAGCCCGCACAGCTCAGGGTCCGTCTGAAGCGGCTCTCACCGCTGGACGACTCTCGCCTCTGGAAGGTCCAGTCACAGGCGATTCGACACATCGAAGCCTCCTTCGCCAGGGCCGACCCCCGTGCACTGATTCAGATGGCAACCGGCTCGGGGAAGACGTACACCGCCGTCAATCTCGCCTATCGCCTGCTGAAGTTCGCGGGGGCGAAGCGCATCCTGTTCCTAGTGGATCGCGGCAACCTCGGGAAGCAGGCTGAAGACGAGTTCGCCAACTTCGAGCCGCCCGACGATCCACGGAAGTTCCCGACGCTCTACACGGTCCAGCGGCTCAAGACCAACTCGATCAACCCCGCGGCAAAGGTCGTCATCACGACAATCCAGCGTCTCTACTCGATGCTCAAAGGCGAGACCGAGTTCGATGCCAGCAACGAGGAAGGCTCGGGCTTCGATTCCGGAAGGGCCTGGCAGGGCGAGCCCCCAGAGGTGGTGTACAACGCGAACATCCCGCCAGAGTTCTTCGACTTCATCATCGTCGACGAATGCCACCGCTCCATCTACGAGCTGTGGAGCCAGGTGCTGCTGTACTTCGACGCATTCCTGATCGGCCTCACGGCTACGCCTGCCGGCAAGACCATCGGGTTCTTCAATCAAAACCTCGTCATGCAGTACGGCCACGACGAGGCGGTCACGGACGGCGTCAACGTAGATTTCGATGTTTACCGCATCCGCACCCGCATTACCGAACAGGGCGCGACGATCGAGGCTGGCAACACCGGCGTTTACGTAGACAAGCGGCACAAGCTCACGCGGGCCGAGCGGCTGGAACTGCTCAAGCAGGACCTGACCTACACGGCCAATCAGCTCGATCGTGACGTAGTCTCCGAGATTCAGATCCGCACCGTACTCCAGCAGTTCCGGGACAAGGTTCTGCCCGATGCGTTCCCGGGCCGGGACGAGGTGCCGAAGACCCTGATCTTCGCCAAGGATGACTCCCACGCTGATGACATCGTGCGCTTAGTGCGCGAGGTGTTCGCCGAGGGCAACGACTTCTGCCAGAAGATTACGTACCGCACTGGCTTCACCAAGGTGACCAGGACGCTTAAGAACGAGGACGGTACCGAGTCTGAAGTGACAGAGTGGGTGAAGACCTCGAACCTCACCCCAGATGAGATCCTGGCCAACTTCCGCAACAGCTTCTTCCCGCGTATCGCGGTGACCGTGGACATGATCGCCACCGGCACCGATGTGAAGCCCATCGAGTGCGTGTTCTTCTTGCGCAACGTCAAGTCCGCTGGGTTCTTCGAGCAGATGAAGGGGCGTGGAGTGCGCGTTATCTCGCCGGACAAGCTGCGAGCCGTGAGTCCCAGCGCCAGGGTGAAGGACCGATTTATCATCGTTGATGCAGTGGGTGTGTGCGAACAGGACAAAACCGACTCCCACACCCTTAACCGGCAGCCCTCAAAGACACTGGAACAGGTGCTGGAATACGTCGCCCAGGGAGGAACCGATCCGGAGGCGCTTACCACCCTTGCCGGCCGACTCGCCCGGCTTCAGCGTGACTTCACCCTGGATCAGCTCTCGGAGGTAAAGGCACTGGCAGGCGGCAGGAGTTTTCCCGACCTCGCCCACGATTTGCTGAAAGCCTGCGATCCCGATGCCCAGGTCGAAGCGGCGAGGCAGCAATTCGCTGTTGCCGAACCGACTGAAGAGCAGATCCAAAAGGCCGCCGGAGAGCTGGCTCAGGCCGCCGCCACTCCATTTCTCAAAGCGGCCTTCCGCCGCCGTATCCTCGAACTCCGCCAGCAGAACGAACAAACCATTGACCGGCATACGCTCGACGAAGTGCTCTACGCAGGCTTTGATGCCTCGGCACTCGAGAAGGCGCGGACCACTGTACGGAACTTCCAGGCCTGGATCGCCGCTAATAAAGACGAAATCGCCGCTCTGCAGGTCATCTACGCCGGCACTCGGCCGCTCAAACTCTCACTCGGCGATCTCCGACGGCTGAAGGACGCACTGGCCGGTCCGCCGCTCGCGGTCACCCCTGTCCAGCTCTGGCGCGCGTTCGAAGCCGCCGAGGCGCGCGCGGTCGCCGAACAGGCATCCCGGCGGCCCACGGGAGGGCAACAGCTGGCCGATCTGGTCCAGCTTGTCCGATGCGCCATCCGCCCTGACGGAGTGAGGCTCAAGCCTTATGGCGAGGAGGTACTGTACAACTACGCGCTCTGGAAGCAGGAAAAGCAGCGTGCGGGTGTGGACTTCACCGCCGAGCAGGAAGAGTGGCTCGATCGGATGGCCGAGCACATCGCCGCCAGTCTCGCCATCGAACCGTCCGACTTCGAGGCCGGGTGGTTCGGCCAGCACGGCAGCTTAGGCGCAGCGAGTGCGCTCTTTGGCGAGAAGCTGAAGCCCCTCATCGCTGAACTAAACGAGAGGTTAGCGGCGTGAGCCGGGACGGGTCGCAGGGGTGCCACCTTGATGGGCAAGGTCGGAGGAGTATGCTGCAGCGGCTCCCGCATGGTTGGACCTATGCCGCGCTCGTCGATCTTGCTGCTCCGGAACCCAACGCGATCACGGACGGTCCGTTCGGATCACATCTAAAGACCTCGCATTACACGAGTAGCGGACCCCGTGTGATCCGGCTCCAGAACATCGGGAATGGGGTCTTCATTGACGAGAAAGCCTTTATCTCGGAGGCTCATTTTAAAGGGCTCTCAAAACATCACATCTGTGCCGGCGACATTGCGATAGCTGCGCTCGGAGAGACACTCCCCCGGTCCTGCGTAATTCCCCCCTGGGTCGGCCCCGCGCTGGTGAAGGCGGACTGCTCACGATTCAAGCCTGACCCGAGCCTGACAATTCCGGAGTACCTGAACTACGCGCTTAATTCGCCGGACGTTCGGAACCGAACATCGAGGATCATCCATGGAGTTGGTCGCCCCCGCCTAAACCTATCCGACATTCGTGGAATCGAAGTGCCTCTCGCTCCTTTGGGTGAGCAGCGCCGGATTGTAGACCTGCTCGATGAGCTACTCTCCGAGCTCGCCGCTGGCATGGCCGCGCTGCTACGGGTGCGGGCGAAGCTGAGAATCTATCGAGCCTCGGTGATGAAGGCTGCCGTGGACGGAGCGCTCACCGCCGAGTGGCGCGCGCAACACCCGCAAGCCGCACCCGCCAGCGAACTGCTCGAGCGCATTCTCGCCGAACGCCGCCGGCGCTGGGAAGAGGACCAACTCACGGCATTCAGCGCCAAAGGCCAAAAGCCGCCACCAAACTGGAAGGCGAAATACAAGGAGCCGGCTGTGCCCCGTATCGGTGATCTTCCGTGTCTGCCGGAGGGGTGGTGCTGGGCTAGCCTCGAACAGTTGTCGGTCGTGTTCGTAGATAGCGCACACCGAACTCCTCGCTACGGCGCCGGCACCACGCCCGCGCTTGGACCCCGGGACATAGTGTATGGTCGGATCGACTTACAAAGCGCCAGACTGGTCGATGACAAAGAGTTTGCGATTCAAACGGCTCGGCACGTGCCCCAGAAGGGCGACATCATCTATAGCCGTGAGCTCAGCTACGGTTGGGCGGCGATCATTCCGGATGGGGTGAGAGTGTGCCTGTCGCAGGGAATGTGCCTATTCCGCCCGCACGCAGCAGTCTCACCAAGCTACCTTGCTATGGCCCTTAATGGACCACTCGGAAGGCGGCAGGCATCCACAGCTGCAACTGGCTCCACCCATCCGCACATCAATCTTGGTGAAATCAAGGGCTATCACATCCCACTACCGTCAGCTGAAGAACAGCTACTTATCGACGATGAAGTCGAGGATCAACTTTCTATCATTGATCACATGGAAGCTGATCTCGACGCGAGGCTGCAGCACGCGGCTGGTATGCGCCAAGCAATTCTGCAGCATGCCTTTACAGGCCAGCTCGCGCCACAGGACCCGAAGGAGGAGCCGGCGTGGGAACTCCTCGAGCGGATTGCTGCTGAAAGGGATGCCCGTGCCCGGGAGGCAGCCGTGCAAATTCGCTCCAGCCGAGAGGGCACACTTACGGCCGGGCGCGGGCGCTTGAAGACCAACGAGGAGCGGATCGACTGATGGACGCATCTCAGATCGGCAAGCGGGCGTGGAGCTACGCCGGTGTGCTCCAGGATGCGGGGCTTTCCTGCTTCGAGTACGTGGAGCAGCTGACGCTGCTGCTCTTTCTTAAGATGGCGGATCAGCTCACCGAAGAGCCGTACAACCGCGCCCCCCTCATTCCACGGGAACTCGGGTGGAAGGCGCTTCTGCCGTTGGATGGCGCGGCGCTAGAGGAACAGTACCGTAAAAGCCTCGAGGCCCTCGGCGTCAAGCCTGGCATGCTCGGCGTCATCTTCAAGGGTGCCCGCTGTGAAATCCACAACCCCGCGCTACTTAAGCAGCTCATCGTAAACCTGCTGGACAAAGTGGACTGGCTCTCGTTGCCGGTGGACGTGAAGGGCACGATCTACGAGGAGTTACTCTCGCGTTCGGCCCAGGAATCCTCGCGCGGTGCTGGCCAGTATTTCACGCCGCGGCCGGTGATCCAGGCCATGGTTGAGGTGACCCAACCAAGGCCCGAGGACAGGATCTGCGATCCGGCGGCGGGCACCGGCGGCTTTCTCTGTAACGCCTATCAACACGTTCTTGACCGCTTCGAGCCGCAACTAGATCGCGACCAGAAGCGGGCTCTTCAGCAAGAGCTTGTCGAGGGGATGGAGCTCTCACCCAAAGTCGGCCGCATGTGTGCTATGAACCTCTATCTGCACGGCATAGGCGGCGAGCAAGTTGTGGTGCACACTGGATATGACAGCCTCGCGGCGCCGTGGAGTAAGGAATATTCGGTGGTCCTCGCTAATCCGCCGTTTGGCAAGAAGCAGAGCCTCTTGTTCGTGAACGAGGAGGGTGACACCGAGAAGGATGACCAAGTCGTTGTTCGCGAGGACTTCTGGACTTCTACGAGCAACAAGCAGCTCAACTTTGTGCAGCACATCTACACCCTGCTGAAGATCGATGGCCGAGCTGCTATGGTGGTGCCAGACAACGTACTGTTCGAAGGTGGTGCGGGGGAGAAGGTACGACGCAATCTGCTTCAAAAGTGCCGAGTCCACACGCTGCTGCGTCTACCCACCGGAATCTGGTATTCGCCGGGCGTGAAGGCCAACGTCATCTTCTTCGAGAAGAAAGAGGGTCGCGCCGAAGCGTGGACGGATAAGCTGTGGGTGTATGACCTGCGCACCAACATGCACTTCACCCTCAAGCAGTCGCCGATTCAGCGGAAGGACTTCGACGACTTCGTTGCGTGCTACAAGCCGGGCAAGCTTCATGAGCGCAAGGCAACGTGGAGCGAGGCGCACCCGGAAGGCCGTTGGCGCTGCTACGAATACGTCGAGTTGCTCAAGCGCGACAAGCTCAGCCTCGATCTATTCTGGATCAAGGACCAGAGTCTGACCGACACCGATGCGCTGCCGCCGCCGGATGTCCTCGCTGCCGAGATCGCTGATGATCTCGAGGCAGCACTGGAACAATTCACCAAGATCGCGGCACGGTTCGGCAAGCCGCCGGCGACCGTTGACAGTAGTTCAAGAGGCTAGGGCTCGCCAGCGCATCACAAGAATTAAGGATTTGGCCAGTGGGGCCCAAGCACCTATCCGCGTGTCATTGACATCGCCCGATGCAGCACCACACGTCTTAAGGAGTGGTTCGGCACCTGGCCACTACCCACAAGCAGGCAGAAGGGTCGCGAGCCGGAGGCGTAAGTCTCAGGATCAGTCGCGCGGCGAGGGGGCCACTGTACCTGTTCTGTACCTAAAGCCAGGCTAAACCGGACAACTCCAGCCTACTCGGCTCGGAGCGAAGTCTTGATCCTGTTTGCTGTTGCGTTCTCGCTTAGTCTGGTGTGGTGGGGCCCCGACGACCTCATAATCCGTAGGTCCCAGGTTCGAATCCTGGAGGGCCCATTGCACTTAGCTCACGTCGCGCGCCTGATCGTACCTAAGCTGTATCAAGCCGGCGCGGTGGTGCGGGAGCAACCGCCATGAGCAAGACCACGGTCGCGGTAGGTCGCCGGCGCGTGGAGGTGTCGAGTCCGGAGAAGGTGCTGTATCCTGACGACGGCATCACCAAGGCGGATCTGATCGCCTACTACCGGCAGATGGCGAAGCACATGCTGCCATACCTGGTCGACCGGCCGATCGCGATGGAGCGCTACCCGGATGGGCTGGACGGCGAACGCGTCTTTCAGAAGAACGTTCCGCGCTACTTCCCCGACTGGATATCACGGGTGCGTATCGCGAAGCAGCGCGGCTCGCTCCAGCATGTCCTGGTGGACTCGCCGGCCACACTCGTCTATCTGGCTAACCAGGCGTGCATCACTGTGCACGCATTTCTCTCCAAGGCCGACCGCCTCCACTACCCGGATCAGTTGATGTTCGATCTCGATCCGCCCGGCAACGAGTTCCAGCTCGCGTGCCGGGTGGCGCTGGACCTGCGCCGGCTTCTCGAAGAGGAGCTGCGCCTGCCGACCTTCGTGAAGACCAGCGGCGGCGACGGCCTGCACCTGGTGGTTCCGCTGAATCGCGCCGAGAACTTCGACGCGGTCCGCTCATTTGCCCGGGACGTGGGCCGGCTGCTGGCCCGGCGTAACCCGGATCGCGTCACGGTCGAGCAGCGGAAGCAGAAGCGGGGTGAACGGCTGTTTGTGGATGTGATGCGGAACGCATACGCGCAAACGGCAGTGCCGCCTTATGTGGTGCGGGCGAGGCGTTCAGCACCTGTGGCCACGCCGCTGGACTGGGAGGAGGTGCGAGATCCGAGTCTCCAGCCTGACCGGTTTATCCTGCGCACGATCTTCGACCGACTGGCGCGAAGGCCGGATCCGTGGAAGAACATCGGCCGCAGAGCGCGCTCGCTGTCGTCTGCGAGGGAGCGCTTGAAGCAGCTCCTGGAGCATGACTCGGGCTGAGCAGCTCGCGGCGTTCGTGACCCGCGCTTCGTACGGCGCGCTCTCCACCGAGGCGCGCGAGGCGCTTCGGGTGCGGGTGCTGGACAGCCTCGGCTGCGCCATTGGCGCGGTCGAGGGCGAGCCGTGCCGCCTCGTCCGCGACCACGTCCGTGATTTCGGGCGGGCCGGCCGGGCAACGCTTATTGGCGGCGGCCGAACGGCCCCCGATCACGCCGCCTTCTATAACGGCGCCCTGGTCCGCTATCTCGACTTCAACGACGCCTACGTCGCCAAGGGGGAGTCGTGCCACCCGAGTGACAATCTCGGCGCCGTCCTCGCCGCTGCCGAGTATGCCGGGGGCACCGGAGAGATGTTCCTCGCGGCGCTGGCCGTGGCCTACCAGGTCCAGTGCCGGCTGAGCGACGTCGCCCCCGTGCGCCAGCGGGGGTTCGACCACACGACCCAGGGTTCCTACGCCGTGGCCGCCGGGGTGGCGAAGGCGCTCGGACTCGACCAGGCGCGGACCGCTAACGCGCTCGCGATCGCCGGGACGGCGTTGAACGCGCTCCGCGTGACCCGAACCGGTGCCCTGAGCCACTGGAAAGGCCTCGCCTATCCGAACACCGCTTTCGGGGCTACCCACGCGGCGTTCCTCGCCTCGCGCGGCATCACCGGCCCGGCCGAGGTGTTCGAAGGCAACAAGGGGTTCATGGACGCGATCGCGGGACCGTTCGAGCTCGACTGGAGCCAGGAGGACCTCGAGCGAGTGACGCGCACCGGCATCAAGAAGTTCAATGCCGAGTACCATTCCCAGTCGGCCCTGGAGGCCGTGCTCGAGCTCAGAAGAGAGCACGATTTCGCCGCCTACGACGTCGCGAGCATCGAGGTCGACATCTTCGATGTGGCCTACCACATCATCGGCGGCGGCGAGGAGGGGAATAAGACCCTGGTCCGCTCGAAGGAGGAGGCTGACCACAGTCTCCCTTACATGATCGCGGTGGCTCTCTTCGATGGTCAGGTCATGCCGGATCAGTACCGGCCCGAGCGGATCCGGCGGGAGGACGTCCAGACCCTGCTTCGGCGGGTCACGGTCCGATCATCCGACGAGTACTCCAGGCGCTTTCCCAATGAGATGCCTTGTCGCGTGGCGGTAAAGCTCCGCGACGGGCGGGTGCTGACGGCGGAACGCTCGGACTTCGAAGGGTTCCCGACCCGGCCGGCGAGCTGGGCCACGGTGGTCGAGAAATTCGAGCGCCTCGCTCAACCGTACACGACGAGAGAGCTCCGGACCCGGATCGTGGAATCCGTCGAGCGGCTGGGGATGGCGCCCGTTGCCGAGTTGACCGGCTTGCTGGCCCGCGTGCGGATCCCGCGCGGTCCCCGCCCCGGCCCCCGGGCCGCGAAAGGAGCAAGAGCATGACCACGCGTGCGCGACCGAGTGACGAACGTGCGCTGCCGTTCCTGAAGCTGAACGAGCCTCCGGTCAAGCCCCGTCGCCGGCGGGTGACGGAGATTCGGGGGCCCTATTACACCCCGGTCGGAACGCGCTATCTCGAGGATATCCTGGAGACGATGGGCGCCTACGTCGACGCTCTCAAGTTCGCCGGCGGGTCGTTCAGCCTGATGCCCCGGCGGGCGGTCCGCGCGCTGATCGATCTCTGCCATGCACACGACGTGCTGGTCTCGACCGGGGGGTTCATCGAGTACGTGCTCACCCAGGGCCCGGAGGCCGTCGACCGCTACGTCGGTGAGTGCCAGGATCTCGGGTTCGACATCATCGAGGTCTCGAGCGGGTTCATCACTATCCCCACGGAGGACTGGATCCGACTGGTCGAGAAGGTCCAGAAGGCGGGCCTCAGGGCCAAGCCCGAGATCGGGATCCAGTTCGGCGCGGGCGGTGCGAGCGCCGCCGCCGAGCTCGAGGCGGAGGGGACGCGTGACCCGGCATGGGCCATCGCCCAGGGGCGGCGCTTTCTGGACGCCGGCGCGTACATGCTGATGATCGAATCGGAGGGAATCACCGAGAGCGTTGAGACCTGGCGAACCGATGTGGTCGCCAAAATCGTCGACCAGCTCGGGCTCGAGAGTGTCATGTTCGAGGCAGCAGACCCCGAGGTCTTCGCCTGGTACATCAAGCACTATGGACCCGAGGTAAACCTTTTCGTCGATCACAGCCAGATCGTCCAGCTCGAATGCCTGCGGGCGGGCATCTGGGGCACGAAGAGCCTCTGGGGCCGGGTCGTCACCTACAAGGGGTGAAGGAAAGGGCCATTTGCTCTCGACGCGGAAATGAGCCGAGGCGCACCATCACTCCCCGAAGTCCGGCATCCCGCACCAGTTGAGAAAGGCCACCAGCTCCTCGGACTCCTGGGGCGTGGGCATCATGATCTCCGTGTTGCCCCGCTTGACCAGGGGGACGAAGCGAAGCCCGTTGCGTCCCGGTTTCCGCAGCGGCCGCTGGCCGACTTGCCATGGCCCGTCCTGCAGGTGCTCCGCGCGAGCTCCCGATGCGAAGGCTTCCCGGATCAGGCTCCGGAGCAGCGACCAGTCGCGCCGCGTATGACTCTTGGGCTTTCGCTGGTGAGCCAGCAGGAAGACCAACTCTACCTTCGCCCGACTGCAAAGCATGTCTGCTGATGCCTGGTTCGTCATGGCACTCCTGGGGATCGAGTCGATCGGAGCAGTTGAGTCCCCCCGACGGATCGGATTCATAATCCCTAGGTCCGGCCTCGAATCCTAGAGGAGGCGATTTCGCCCTCTCGCAGGTAAGGACGCCATTCCTTGCAGCCATGGCAACTCATCGCCTGCGTGGCGGCCTCGCCACAGCTGGTCTCATCGCGCGGCCGTTTGCTACATTCTGAGAGCTCCTCTTGTCATCTGTTCGACATTTTCCGCCGGAGCCCCGCGTGTCTCTTCGGCCGTTGGCGGTCCTCGCTCTCATATCCCTGGCGGCTCTCGGCTGCGGGACGGACCCCGACACCTCTTCCGAGACCGGTCGGCTGGTCGTTTCGGTGGTGAACGCTACCTCCGACGCCCCGCTCGACGGGGCGACGGTGCAGGCCGCGGGGCAGAGCCGGCTCACGGCGGCGGGTGTGGCCTCGTTCGACTCCTTGCCCAAAGGCACGCAGCAAGTCTCAGCATCGCTGGACGGCTACGTCAGCAAGAGCGCCGATGTAGCGATCGTCGCGGGCGAGGAGCGGTCCTTGAAGATCGAACTCGAGCCCGGGGCGGGCCCGCCGCCGGCCCCCCAAAATGTTCGAGCGGCCAACGGGAATAACGGCCAGGTCTGGCTCGACTGGGCGGATGTGCCTGGCGCTTCTGGTTACCGGGTGTATGTGGCCACTTCGCCGGGCGTGAATCCGGAGACCATCTCCCCGGTCGAAGTTCCTCTGCCGGGACCCAATTCTTCCCCTCTGTTCAAGCACGACTGCCCCGCCCAGGCGACCTGTTACTACGTGGTGAGCGCCGTGAACGCGGCCGGCGACGGGCCCCCTTCGCTCGAAGTTGCCGGCCGCAATGGGGGAATCCATATCAGCGTACAAATCACCTTTAGAGGTGCCCCTGTCGAGTCTCAGTTGCTGTTCCTGGGAGACACGGTCGGATTGGCGGTCGGCACGGTGTCCGCCAATCAGGTGGTTGAGGTCACCGCGAGCGCTGCTGGCCGCTCCTATCAGCTGTCCGGCGTTCCGGGGACAGCAGGATGGGCGACCTCATTGCTTCTGGACGGAGTGCCGCATGGACCGGTGGTGTTAACCGTGGCGGCGAGAGATGTGAACGGCAACGTCTCGATCTGGTCCACCCAGTATTTCCTCGACCGGCGCCCCACGCTCACCGTGCTCGAGCCTCTGGATTTCACAGTTGCGCATCCCCAGGTGCGGGTACGCCTCGTTTGCCATGACGATGGTCCTTCTTGTGCAATCGGTGTGGGCGGTCTCAGCGCCGGAGGCGGCCTCTTTACTCAGCGTCCGGAGGATCCCCTCGAGCTCGTGCTGACCGCCCAGGGCGGCGGCGTCGATACGGTCTTGTTTTCTGTGAGGGACTCGGTCGGAAGCGGCGCGACCGCCCGACGAATCATTCCTTTCGAAACGAGCCAGCGCCTGGTCGAGGTTGCGGTGGCCCCTGGACGCATTCTGGATGCGTCGGCTCGGCTTCTGTGGGCCGACTCGGCCCAGATCGCGATCCAG
This sequence comes from Gemmatimonadales bacterium, assembly GCA_044867445.1. Taxonomy (GTDB): domain Bacteria; phylum Gemmatimonadota; class Gemmatimonadetes; order Gemmatimonadales; family GWC2-71-9; genus CAVVWJ01. The sequence continues at coordinate 54,253 of JBIOUY010000300.1, read as the reverse complement.
GACCGCGCGTCCGGCGGACAGACGATGATCTTCGGTCTCCAGGGCAATAGAGTGGAGCAGGGATTTCTCACCCCGTCGGGCGCGCTCTTCGAAATCCCACGGGCCTTCCCCAGTTCGGCCAACCAGCTATTCGACTGGCGCGGCGGTACTGCGCTTTCGCTCGGCGATATTCCGCAATTCAGCCTCCAGGTGAACGGCTCGTTCGCGGCCTGGTATGTCAATACGCAGGTTTTTCGCCGCGACCTGACCGCCGGAACCACGACGACGGTCGCGACTGACTTCAACACCGGGTCGCTTGCAGTCGGCCCGAACGGCGACGTGATCTACGGGAGCGGTTCGGAGCTGCGGCGGGTCAGAAACGGCGCGGTCTCGGCGCTGGTCAGCGATGGGTTTGCCCACCAAGGCGCGGTGACCGATGGGCTGAATGTCGTCTATGATCGGTACGATCTCGGACCGTCGAATCAGCACTTTGTGATCTTGAACGATGATTCAGTCGAGAGCGTGCTCGCGGGGCCGTTCGCCAATGCGGGCTCGGGCACGTATGCGGTGACGAACGGTTGGATCGCCTACACCAAGCCGACCTTCAACCTCCTTCAAGTGTGGGTACGGCCACCAGGTGGCGGTGAGACACAAGCAAGTTTCTTGGGGAACGCGAGTCCCACAGTCGAAAGCCTCTCTTTAGACGGGAAGGTGTTCTTTGAGACTTTCGATCGTCGCTATCTGGCGGTTCCGCCATATTCCACGAACTCCATCGACGTGTCAGGTCCAGAGGGGCGTGGGGTCTTCATTGACGGGCAGCCCTTTGTTGTGATCGGCCGGTCGCTGTTCGCCGTCAACTAAGCCTCACTAGGCTCCAGTAGTCTCCCGCACCACCTCCCCTAGCAGGCCGATCGCATCCCGCAGCTGCTGATCGGAGAGGTACGGCGCCGGCCCTAGCCGGAGCACTTCCCCTCGCGCGTCGGTCGAGACGCCACGGACATGGAGCCGTTGGCTCAGCATAGGCGCAATCGGCGATCGGAGCGCCAGGAAGCCGCCGATCTCGCTCAGGGGGGCGTCACGATCCCGAGTCACGACAGCCGGGTCGAGGTCGAGCGCATCGAAGGCCGTCGCAAGCAGCCCAATCTGGTGCTGGCTGACCTCGCGCAAAAGCTCCGCAGTAAGCTGCTGCTCCTGGAAAAACTCGAACACCGCCGCTGCCCGGTAATTGCTGGTCGGATCGTAGGTCGCTCCCGCGAACCGATCGCCCCCTTCGCCATAGGCCACGAGCCCCGGCCGCTGCCGCTCCGCCAGGGCGGTGAATTCGCTGAACCATCCGGTCACCACCGGCCTGAGCTGGTCGCCGTCGGGAGGGAGCCGAAGAAAACAGTTCCCCTCGCCGAGCTGACAGTACTTGTAGCCACCTCCCACGACGAAGGCATCGTCCAGCCTCTCAGCGGACACCGAGAAGGGCACCACATTGAGAGCGTGATAGGCATCCACCAGCAGCCTGGCGCCGTGCCGCCGGCAGCTCTCGCCCACCTCAGCGAGACCCCGCGCAATGCGGCCCGTGTCGAAGAAGACCGCCGAGACCAGAACCAGCGCGGTGCGGTCATCTACCGCCGCGGCCAGCCGGGCCGAGAGAGTCTCGAGAGGCAACTCCGCCACTCGCACCACCGCGATGCCTTCCTCCTCCAGACGATTGAGCTGTCGCCGAGTGCTGTAAAACTCCCCCGAGGTGGTCACCAGGCGAGGGCGGTCGCGAAGCGGTAGGGCAGAAAGCAAGCGCACGACCAGCTCGTGGACACTTGCGGCGAGTGCGACGCCACCTCCCGCATCCCCTATCAAACGAGTAAACCCCTGGCGGACCCGGTCGGCCTGCTCGAAGGCGTGTTCCCACTTCTCGTCCACATAGCGGGCCGCATCCAACCAGGCGCGTGCCTGGGCATCGAAGCCCACGTCGGGCCAAGCCTGGTGAGAGTGCCCCGTGAGCAGCAGTCGCTCAGCCACGCCAAATCGGGCATAGTGAGGCGCGAGCTGGTTGGGTGAGCTATAGAGCGATGCGGGATCCATAAAATTTGGCGAGCGGGATTTTGACCTACGTCCCTACAGCTCAGTTCGGATGGTCCAGAGATCCGGAAAGAGTGGCTGATTGAGCGTGGTCATCAGGTACTCCGCCCCCTCGCTTCCCCCCGTGCCCATTTTCGTGCCAATGGTCCGCTGGACCATCTTGACGTGCCGGTACCGCCACTCCATGAAGCCCTCATCCAGATCCACCAGTCGCTCGCATAGCTCCCCTAAGCTTGGCTGAGTCCGATACACCTCGATCAGGACTGGGTGAAGCGCGGCGGACGGCTCTACTCGCCGAGTGACATCCCGTTCCAGATCGGCTCGGGGCACCGCGACGTTATTAGCGGCCAGATAGTGAAGGAAGGCGTCCCACAGCGTGCGGCTGGCCAACCGGCGCTCGAGGGACAAGCGTGCCTGGCTTCCAACTGGGTAGCGATCCAGCGCCTTGGGATCTTTCCGGCCCAGGAGGAACTCGAGCTCACGAAACTGATGCGATTGGAATCCACTGCCGGACTCCAGCCGGTCGCGAAAGGAGAGGAACTCCAGCGGGGTCATGGTCTCGAGGATATCGAGCTGCGCGACCATCACCTTGAGGATCGTCAGAATCCGCTTCAGCGTATGCTGAGCCCGGGCACCGTCGTTCTGAAAGAGCAGGCGTTCCAGGTAGTCCAACTCATGCAGAATCTCCTTGAACCAGAGCTCGTATACCTGATGAATCACAATGAAGAGCATCTCGTCGTGCTCGGGGCCCTTCGAGAGAGGCTGCTGCAGCGCGAGGAGCTGGTTGATCTTCAGGTATTCGGCGTACGTAGGCATTGGGTGGCCTCGGTTGCCGGTCAATGTAATCGTTCGAGCTCTTCGGCGGCCCGATTGATCGCCCCGGCCACCTCTTCCAGCATCCGGCCCAGTGTTGCCGCCTGTTCCTCGGCTTCGGCCCACCGCTTTCCCTCGATCGCTTCTCTGACGCCTGGAAAAGTCTTGGCCCCATAGCCGGTGTACCAGCCAGGTGCGCTCAAGAGGTTCCTGTACCACGGCCGCCGGGGAAGGCCCACTGGGGGCGCCACAGCGCGCTCGGTCAGCAGAAGCAACGCGTTCACCCGAGCAACCCCGTCCGACCGCAGAGCTTTCCCACCGTCCTTCATAGCACTGGTCAGCGCCTCCTCGTACTTGTCGGCAGCGCGACCCAGACGGTCCGTCCCATTCTCGATCGGCGTGAAGTTGAGGTGCGGAGGCACATCTTCCACGGTTGGTGCCACGGTCGGGCGCCTCGGGTCGTTCATCGCCACGAAGGTACTTTCCTTGACCTGACGATTCTGTTCTTCCACCGAATCGCGCATCGTCTTCAGCAGATCCTGAACCTCGCGAAGATTGGTTCGCGCGCGCTGAACGACCCCGGTGAATTCGTACGGGAGCACCTCGGCATCGGCCAGCCGCATGACGGCGGTCCCCACCGTCTGAGCCAGCGCGCGTTCGTACACGAAGGCGGTATCGCTGAAGGTCGTGAACCAATGGAAGCTGTCATAGATCGAGTGGTAGACGCCTCCGTCGTCCTCGCCGCCGAAGGACAGATTGAGTGAAGCGATGCCCAGATGGTGGTAGAAAGCGGTGTAGTCGGAACCGGAGCCCATTGGATCGACCGGGAGATCCGCGCGGGCTCTCGCCTCCTTCCGTCGATCCGCCGAGCTGGCCGTGGCAATTGCCCTGAGCCGGGCTCGGCTCACCACGCTCATGTTGGCTTCGGGATCGGCGATGTCTCTTGCAACCTGGCTGATCAGGCGCTGAAGCGCGGGCGAACCATCAGCATTCAGGAAGCCACGCCCGTTGCCGTCGGTATTGACGTAGGCGACCGCGTGCTTGGCCAGCTCTTCGGCGTGGGTCTCGGCCCACTCGGTCGAACCCAGCAACATCGGTTCTTCCCCGTCCCAGGCGGCCAGAATGATTGTCCGCCGGGGGCGCCAGCCCTGCTTCAGCAGCGTGGCGAGGCCCCGCGCCTCCTCCAGGAGCGCGACCTGGCCGGAGATCGGATCCTCGGCGCCGTTCACCCAAGCGTCGTGATGGTTGCCGCGAACCACCCATTCGTCCGGCGCGACGCTGCCGGGAATCCGGACAATGACGTCACGCGCGGGCGTCAGCCGCCAGTTGGAGCGCACCCGGAGATGGACCCGAGCGGGCCCAGGCCCCAGGTGGTAGGTGATCGGCAGGCCTCCCATCCAGTTTCGGGGAGCCACCCTGCCGCCCAGGGCTTGGAGCAAGGGCTCGGCGTCGGCGTAGGAAAGCGGCAGCACCGGAATCTTGGTGATCGTAGGCGCCTGGGAGCGATCCAGCCGCTTCGCATTGGCGGTCGCGCCGACACCGGGGGTCAGCGGATCGCCGGCGTACAGGGGCATGTCCAGCACGCTCCCCCGCTGGACGCCTTCTCTGGGACGGAAGGGTCCGCGAGGATAGACGTCGCCGGCATGGTACCCATCGTCCTCCGGATCGGAGTAGAGGAGGCAGCCCACTGCTCCGTGTTCTGCGGCCAGCTTGGGCTTGATGCCACGCCAGGAGCGGCCGTAGCGCGCGATGACGATGGCGCCTTCCACGGAAACACCGAGCTGTTTGAGCCGATCGTAATCCTCCGGAATCCCATAGTTGACGTAAACCAGCGGGGCGGTCACATCCCCGTCTTTGGAGAAGGCGTTGTAGCTGGGAAGCTGGTCCGCCTGCTGTGACGAGGTCGGATCTTCCTTAAGCGCGGGCTCGCGCAGGCTGGCACTATGCCGGTGCGGCGCGACCAACTCGACGACTCGCTCTTTCGGTGTGGCAAAGAGGACCTGAAAGGTTTCGATCTGGGCATCGAGTCCCCAGGAGCGAAACTTCTGGAGGATCCAATCGGCATTCACGCTGTCGCGCGCGGAGCCGAGGTGGTGTGGACGCCTGGAGAGAACCCGCATTGCCTCCCGCATGCTGTCCGGCTCGGGGACGCTGCGGAACTTGGATTCCCACTCCCGCTGAATTCTGGCGGATGCCTCGGAGAACCCGCGCAAGGGAGGACCCTCGCCAAGGGCGGGCGCGGAGAGCGCCAGGAGCGTCGCCGCCATGAGGAGGCGCTCAGGAAACGGAACCATTTTCATTCTCGCCAGGTTGGGAGTTGCGCTCGGCAGGTCAACTCTGGGAATCGATCTGACGGAGCTGGGCTGCAGCAGCGACGAGATCGACGCTAGATCGCTGAGGTGTCGTGCCCGAATGGACGCTGATGGCGGATCGAAGTTGACGGGCCCGGGCGCGCTGTTCTTGTCCGTCAAGCAAGTTGGCACGGGGACGGGTGCGCATGCTCCGAACTGCCTCGCGAAGGCTATCGACCGTAAACGGCTTGCCAAGCAGGGGAAGTCGCCGGTCGGGGATGAGGCGCTCAGGAAAACCTGTCATCGCCAGGACCCGGAGGTCGGGGCGAAACACCGAGAGCACTTCGGCGAGCTCCCGGCCTCCGATGCCCGGCATGGTCAGATCAGTGATGATCAGATCGAGTCCAGCGGAATGTTCCTCGATCAGCCGAAGCGCCGACTCCGCGTCCTCCGCCTCCAGCACAACGTTCCCATCATGTTCGAGTACGCGGCGCACCACGCGGCGCACTGACGCTTCGTTGTCCACGACAAGGACCGTCTCGGCGGGTGGACGGCCGGCAGGTGGGCGTCGTCTAGGCTGGGCAGTTTCGCCCATAGGCAGCCGCGAGGCGGAAGGTCAGTATGTAGGCAACGCCAATATTCGGCACCCCAGATCATGGCGCAAGCACACGGCCGCCGCTCGGACTGCCGAGAGGTCGAGCAGGACAGCGAGTCGCTCGGCTATATGAGCCTGCTCGTTGCCCATGGGGGTGTGACGAAAGTGAAGCGGGGGAAAGCCTTGCCACTGATCGGCACGCCGTTTAGACTCCCGCTCCCGAAGTCCGGGCGATTAGCTCAGCTGGTTAGAGCGCGCGCCTCACATGCGCGAGGTCGGGGGTTCAAGTCCCTCATCGCCCATGCTTCCGTCCGTGTCGCAGGCCTCCCCCGAAAATGTCCGGCCGCCGCGGGCTTGCTCTACGTGACTTTCGGAAGAACATTCTGAGCTGTCCAAACATAGACCTCGGTCGAGGGCGAAATCACACCAGTGGCCGAGGACCTTCACCACGTACCACCTTGGTAAGGTCGCATGGTGACTCAGACTCCGGCGCAGCCGTCCATCGAGCTCACGCTGAGAGAGCCGAGTGTCTCCGACCCGGTGACGTACGCAGGCGGTCAGGGGAATCCTGACTTTCCCTGTCTGTCGCGGGCACATGCTCCATCCAGCTGCGTGCCCTGTGTGGACTTCTCCCCGTGGCTCCGAGACCGGATTCAGGAGGGTGACGTCAACGCGGTGGGCGAGTACCTCTGGCGGGTGCGTCAGCCGAATCCTGGCGTGGGGGAATCGGCTGAACAGTTCCGGGAGCGCTTCCGGGAGCTGGCCGCCGCGCTGCTGGCCACGCCGCTTACCCGCTACCTGGAAGGCGGCAGTGAGGAAGCCTACCTCGACCTGCGGGTCACTCTGGTGCTGCTGGCGGTGCATGAGAGCTTCTCTGGCTTCGTTATGACCGGCGAAGCGCCGGACTTTGTGGCCGCCGTGATGGCGCCCCATGCACTCAGCATCCATGGGGCGGAAGAGTTGATCGAGCGACGCAACGCCTTCGTGCTGCAGATGGGTCAGGAAATGAGCTACTGGGCCAACTGGCCCACGTTCTCACCGGCACTCAGACGGCTGGCGCCGCCCGAGCATGGCTCACTGCGGGTGCTGCTGGAAGCGCTGCGGCAGCTTCCACTGGGCACTCGGGCGCATGCGGTCGATGCGCTGCGACACCTGAGTGCCGATCCTCAGCTTCCCCGCACGCTGCCCAGCTTGAGCCGCTATGAGACCCGCAAGCGCGGCCTCGACGTCACCGACTCGTCACGCCGGATCGTGGATAGCGGGCTGGTCGTCCCGGCGAGCGATCTGGCGGCCTGGCTGTCGGGGTGGACCCGTCGGGATCTCCTCGGATTTCTGGCACAGTCCAGAGTGAGCGCCCGGAACTCGTGGAGCAAGGAACGGCTGGCGGAAGTCGCGAAGGCCGAGTGCACCGATCTGCTCCGAGAGGGGATGGCGGCCTCCGGCGCCGTCGAGCTGGCGCCTATGCATGTCGAAGCGGCCCGCCGGCTGCGGGCGTATGTCGATCGGGCTCGGGAGACCTGGCGGGTGTGGCTGGGGTTTGGGACTGGGCTGCAGTGAGGTGAAGTGTGAAAGGTGACAGGTGAAAAGTGACAGGTGAAAAGTGACAGGTAACAGGTGAAAGGGGACAAGCCGACCATCCCGATGGCTCATCCCCTTTCACTTTTCACCTGTCACCTTTCACGCTTTTCTAAATCAGCCCCCCTCGCCTCAGCCTTCCGATCTGATCGAACCGCTCCTCGTGCACCGCCAGCACCTCGTCGGGCGAGACGGTAGAGACACCGGGCTTTCCCACCTCTACGCCGGCCGCATAGTTGGCCAGCAGTGCCGCCTCGTAGACTGAGGCCCCGGCCGCCAGCGCGGTCCCCATCCACGCCGTCACGGTGTCGCCCGCGCCGGAGACATCATAGATCTTCCTCGCAATACTCGGGATCTGGGTCGAGCTTCCGTCCTTCATGACCAGCACCATTCCTTCCGCGCCGAGGGTCACCAACAGATTGTCCGCACGGAGCCGGGCCAGGACCTGGGGTAGCGCCTTGCGGTCCTGGAGATCCACGGCCGCCCCGAGTGCGGACTCGAGCTCCCGCCGGTTCGGCTTGAACACGGTGGCGCCAGCATACTCGAAGAATTGGCGGTACTTAGGATCCACCACGATGGGGATGCCGCGGCGCTTGGCGACGTCGATCACCGACGTGATCAGGCTCGGCGCTAGTGCACCCTTATTGTAGTCCTCCAACAGCAAGGCATCGGCGTCGGCCAGCGCGTCCCGAGCCACGCGCGTGATGCGGGCCAGTTCCGGACCATCCAACAGCGTGTCCACCTCGTCATCGATTCGCACGATCTGCTGGGTCCGGGCAATGATGCGGGTCTTCGACGTGGTCGGCCGCCCGGCCACGGTGAGCACGTAGCGATCATCCAGCCGCGCCACGGCGAGCTCCTGGCGGATGGCAGAGCCATCGCCATCGTCCCCGACCGTGCCCACCAGAAAACAGGTCGCGCCCAGCGCGGCGACGTTGGCCGCGACGTTGGCGGCGCCCCCCAGGGCAGCGTGCCGCTCGCGTACCGCGACCACCGGCACCGGCGCTTCGGGCGAGAGTCGCTCGGTCTCTCCGACGAGATATCGATCCAGCATGATGTCGCCCACCACCACCACGCGGCTGCTCTTCATCTTTCGAATGAGCTGGAGCAGCCGATCGCGGGTGAGCGGCGCCGAGGACGATCTCATCGCAGCACTCCTCGCCCACTCAGGCCTAGAGTGGCCTGCAGCCTTCCCTCGAACCGGTCGACCGTACGCCCCTCCTGGTGTTGCCAGTTCACGATATGGTGCAGTCCCGCATCCGCCTCGAGATCGAGCGGGCCCTGACGCCCGCGGATTGCGAGCCCGGCCCGATAGGTTCGCTCGACCACGCCGATGAAGATCTGGGGAATCTGCCCGGCCTCTTCCGGCGTCGCCGGAAAGGGGTCGTTGATCTGGCCCTCACCCTGACGCAGCAGGGTCAGATCGGGACTCACCAACCAGTGTCGGACCAGCGGGAACGAGACGCTCACCGTCAGCTGGTCCATATCCGCGAAATTGCGACCCAGGCCGACCCCGAAGTCGGTGAGGTTCTCGAATGGATCCAGCGTTCGAAAGGCTAGGCTGGTTGCCCGCGTGTACAGCGCCCGCCAGGCGAGGTCGTTTCCCAACGGTCCGAACCCCGCCAGCGTGAGTGCCCATCGATCGGGATAGCGAGTGGGCCCGCTGCGATTTTGGTATTGAATATCGTCGAGGCCGAGTTGGAGCTGGAAGGTAGCGCGTCGAAAGGCCCGCCAGTGAGCGTCCAAGCCGACAAGCACGTTGGCGCCTTCATCTCCCTGGCCGTATTGATTGGCCAGGAGTAGCAGGCTCACTGGGTTTCGGAACCGACCATCGAAATTGCGATCGGGTCCCGCGAGAACCGTCGTTTCCCAGATCGCCAGGCGGAGCCGATCGGAAAGTCTAGCGCCCAGCCGGTGAGCGAAGAAGTAGCGATGAATCACCTGCCCGGAATCATCGCTTTCGTCCTTCAACCCGCCGGCAAAGGCATAGAGCCGGAGATCGCGGGTGCCGATGTCGATCGCAGTGCCGTCCCTCCCATAGGCGTAGTCGCTGAACCCGATACCGGGAAGACCGACCGGCCCCCAGTTGCGATCCATCTGGCCATAGAACAGCGTTCCCCAGCCAAACTGGGCGCTGATATACGCCTCGGCCATGCGACCCACGAAGTCGACGGCGTGACGACCCGGCCAATCAGGATCATCGATCAACCGGGGCTCGCCGACCGGGCGGGTGACCAGGGCAATGCGCCCGATGAGTGCCTGGCCCCTCACCTCGGCGAACGGCCGCACCCGTCCGGTGCCCGCCGGGTGGAGCAGGTCGCGTCGCGCGTGGGTGTATCCCTGACCGCCGGCCCGTCCCTCCAGCTCCCAGCTGTTGGGGGCACCCAGCGGCTCAAACTCGAGGCGAAGCGTGTGCACCAGGTTCCCGGTCGCGGTCCCTGATACAGTGTCGGCGGCGGCGAGCACTCGCGCCGCGTCGGTCCGTCGGAACGGCCGGACCATGGGAGAGGGGTCCTCGACATCACCCCGACTGATGAGATGCTCGAGCAGGGGAAGGCGAGGATCGTCCAGCGGAATGTAGGGGGAGCCCTGCGCTGCCAGCGGAGCGGCTACCAGCCCGCCTGCCAGCACCAGCGTGCGAAACGTCAGTGAGGTTGACGGGGACATCGCCGCGAAAACTACAGTGAGCAGGGAGCAGTCCGCTATCTTCCGTTGCGGTTTTCTCAACCCTCATTGCAGGAGAATGATCCCTGACCTCCCTTCAACCGGGGTATGATGGGATGGCGAAACAAGACAACCTCGACCCGCAAACCCGCGACTTGGCCCGCTTCGCCGCGGCGATTGCGCAGGGATACGAACCCGAGTTGCGCGAGCGCGTGGGACCACTCCGCGCATCTCAAGTCCCGCCGGCCTGGGTCGAGGAGCTGCTGCTGCAGTCCGTGCTCATGGTCGGGTACCCACGCGCGCTGATCGCCTTTGGCGTGTGGCGCAAGTTCAGTGGCCTCCCCACACCGGAGGGCGGCGAGGGCATGGATTATGGTGAGGCGCCGGAATGGACCCGACGAGGAGAAGAGGTCTGCGCCAAGATCTATGGGGAGAACTACCGCAAGCTCCGCGACAGCGTCCGGGCGCTCCACCCGGTCATCGATTCCTGGATGATCACCGAGGGATATGGCCGCACCCTCGGCCGCCCGGCGCTCGATCTCATGCGGCGCGAGCTTTGTACGGTGGTGCAAACCGCGGTGTTGGAGGCACCGCGACAGTTGCACTCGCACCTGCGCGGCGCGCTCAATGCGGGCGCAACCTTCGGTCAGATCGAAGGGACCCTCTCCATCGTCAATCCGCTGCTCTCCTTCGACCAATGGAAAAAGGTCAAGGAGCTCTGGCGCACCGTCCGCGAGGGCTGGTCGCCGGGGAACTGATGTTTATCGATCGCGCGGTAGTGCGGGTGGTGGCTGGTACCGGCGGCTCCGGGGCCAGCTCGTTCGCCCGGTTCAAGTTCAAGCCCAAGGGCGGGCCCGACGGTGGCGACGGCGGCCACGGTGGGAATGTGCTGGTCCGAGGCGACGCCAATCTGGCGACCCTGCTCGACTATCGCTACCGGAACGTATGGAAGGCGGAGCGAGGAGAACACGGGAAGGGCAAGACCCAGACCGGCGGGTCGGCACCAGACATTTACCTGCCCGTGCCACCCGGCACTCTGGTCCGTGAGGCAAACAGCGGCGAGCTGATCGGCGAGATTCTTCGTCCGGGCGATACGCTGCTCGTAGCCCGCGGTGGTCGCGGTGGGCGGGGCAACGCGCGCTTTGCCACGGCAACCCACCAGGCGCCTCGGGAATGGGAGCCGGGCGAGGAAGGCGAAGACCGCCAGATCGAGCTGATCCTTAAGCTCATCGCCGATGTGGGGCTGGTAGGCGAGCCCAACGCCGGCAAGAGCACTCTCCTCTCGGTCATTTCCGCCGCCCGCCCCAAAATCGCGGATTATCCCTTCACCACGCTCGAACCCAACCTCGGTGTAGTTGCGCTCTCCGGCCACCGCAGCTTTGTGGTCGCAGACATTCCCGGGATCATCGAGGGCGCGCATCAGGGCAAGGGTCTGGGTCTTCGGTTCCTGCAGCACGTCGAGCGGACCCGGGTCTTGGTCTTCCTGATTCCCCTCGATGCGACGGATCCACAGGCCACCTATCAACGGTTGCGCCACGAGGTCCAGCAGTACAGCCAAACCCTCGCCGCCAAGGAGCACGTGGTTCTGCTCACCAAGCGCGATCTGCTTCCGCCTGCCGCCTCGCTACCCGTTATCCGAGCCCCAGAGGCCAGCGGCCAGCTGGCGGTTTCCAGCGTAGCCGGCAGTGGGCTGGACGAGTTGAAAGAGCATCTCTGGAAGTTCGTGGAGCTGGCCAAAGCCGCCGAGCCTGTGGACCATGACCTGTCCCGAGTCTCTGGCGATTGGCATCCGGACCAAGAGGTCTAGGTGAGCGATCACCGCGCGGCCTACATCGCCTTGGCGATGGTACCCGGAATCGGCGCCATACGACTCAGGAATCTTCTCGCGGCCTGTCACTCTCCGATCGGCGCCATCTCGGCGCCGTTCGAGTTTTTGTGCACCGTGCCGGAGATATCCCATGCTTGCGCCACCGCGATCCAGTCCACGTCCATGGAAGTGGGACGGCAGACCATCAAGTCCGCCGAAGAGATGGGTGGCCGCTTGCTGTTGCCCGAGGATCCGGAGTACCCGGCAAGCTTCGTCGAGGTGTACGAACCTCCGCCTTTTCTCTTCGCAAAGGGCGATCTCACGCTGCTCAATCTTCCGGCCTGCGCGATCGTGGGGAGCCGGGATCACTCGGCGTACGGTGCTCGGGTCTGTCGCGCAGTCGCCGAGGTCGCCGCGGCCGCCGGCGTGGTCGTCGTGAGCGGAATGGCACGAGGGCTCGACGCGCTCGCACATGGCGCCGCCCTGGATGCCGGTGGGAAGTCCATCGGGGTTCTCGGGAATGGGCTCGGCGTCATCTATCCAGCAGCCAATCGAACCTTGTACCAACGGATGAGCTCCGGCGGGCTCCTGCTCACCGAGTTCCCCCCGGGCGAGAAGCCCACTGCCGGAAGCTTTCCCCGCCGTAATCGGTTAATCAGCGCCTTGGCGCGGGTCACCATAGTCGTTGAAGCGGCCGGCGGTTCGGGCGCGCTGATTACCGTGGAGAAAGCCCTGGAGCAGGGCAAAGACGTCATGGCCGTGCCTGGGCCGATCACCAGCGCGGTCTCGGTCGGCACCAATCGGCTCATCCGGGACGGCGCCATGCCGTTGCTCGAGCCGGCCGACTTGCTGCACTACTTTCCCGAGATCCGGCCCAAGACTCAGAGCGTTTCGGACGTCGCGCTAGACGGGCCAGGACCCCTGCCGGCCTTCTTGACGGCGCCTGAGCGTGAGTTGGCGCTCCTCATCGGGCCGGAGCCGCTGCCTCTCGACGACGTGGCCATCCGGTCCGGGCGTCAGGTCAACGAGGTGCTCGCGTTGCTCTCCGGTCTCGAGATCGCCGGGGTGGTGGAGCAGGGTCCCGGGCGTTGCTTCCGGCGGGTGTAGGCTGGGAGCGCGGGAGCGGCGCTGCGGTATCGGTTCCGTTGTCGCGGGCGAGCGCTGCGGACAATGCTCCCTCCGCGCACTGCACTCCACGCCATCCAGGCCGCCCTGCTACTACGCCTCGGGCCGGATGGCGTGCACTGAATGTGCGTTTCAGGAGCATCGCCCTCAGCGCTCGCCCGCAGCCAGCTATGATGCAGGGGGTGCTCCCTCCCGGACAGTCGTGGCGCGAGGCAGCGGGGGATGCACCCGCCTGCGGCGGGTACCCGCTCCGGTCGCATTCAGTGCTCGCCAACCGGCTTAAGGTGTAGTAGCAAGGTAGCCTATTGGACGTGGACTGCAGCGCCCGGAGGGACCTTTTCCGCGGCCGAAGCGCGAGCCCGCGCAAGAGGCGCATTCAGTGCGCGCTCTAGCACGCCGATGCCTGCCAAGCGAAAGCAGCGAGGACTGCAGCGCCCGGAGGGACGTCTCCCGCTGCAGTAGCGTCATTCGCACCGCGAGCCTGTGTGAACCGACGAGTCTGCTTGCGCCGTTCCCGCCGTGCGCAGCACTCCCGCCGGATGACCCGCCATATTTCCTCCATGCACCTCTATCTCCACGTCCCCTTCTGTGCCCGACGCTGCAGCTACTGCGACTTCGCCATTGCCGTGCGTCGCGATACTCCCACCGAGGCCTATGTGAATGCCATCCTCAAGGAATGGGGTCGGTGGCAGGAGCACCCGGCGTGGGCCAGCTCTCCCCTTTTGGAGACGATCTACTTCGGCGGAGGAACGCCATCCCGGCTCGACCCTGGTGCCATCGATCGGCTGGTGAGCCAGGTCACTTCCGAACACCCCCTCGAGGCTGGCGCAGAAATCACCCTCGAGGCAAATCCAGAGGACGTGACGGTCGAGCGCGCGGCGGGGTGGCGGGCCGCCGGTGTGACACGGGTATCGTTGGGAGCGCAGTCCTTCGATCCCGGCGTCTTGCGCTGGATGCACCGGACTCATTCTGCGGAGCAGATCCCCCTCGCGGTGGAGGCGGTCCGCTCGGCAGGAATCCCAGAACTTTCGCTGGATCTCATCTTCGGACTTCCGGCCGCGCTGGACCGGGCCTGGGACGCCGACATCGAGCAGGCGCTCGCGCTTGAGCCGGAGCATCTCTCGCTCTATGGGCTCACCATCGAGCCGCATACAGTCCTGGAGCGCTGGGCCAAGCGAGGTGAGCTGACGCCCGTCGACGAAGAGCGATACGCTCGGGAGTTCCTCGCCGCCCACGCCAGGCTCACCGATGTGGGGTTCGAGCATTACGAGGTGTCCAATGCGGCACGGGAGGGACATCGGGCCCGCCATAACAGCGCCTACTGGCAGCGTGCCCCGTATATTGGCCTGGGACCCTCCGCTCACAGCGGATTCGGCAACGAACGACAGTGGAATCTGAGGGAGTGGACCGGCTACGAGCGGGCCGTACGCGAAGGGGTGAGTCCGGTTGCGGGTCGTGAGCGGCTCAAGCCGGAGCAGGTGGGGTTGGAAGAGCTGTATCTCGGGCTTCGGACTGGAGACGGAGTTGCCGCCACCATGGTCTCGCCAGCGACCCGGGAAAGCTGGATCGCCGCAGGCTGGGCTAGAGCCACCTGTGACCGGCTGGTGCTGACGCCGGAGGGGTGGCTCCGCCTGGACGCCCTCGTCGCCTCGGCTAGTGGGTAACTCCGGCCATTTCCCGGCAGGACTCGGCACAGCGGCGACAGATCTCGGCGCACGCCGCCAGGTGCGGCTCCTCTCCCAGCTTATCGCATTCGTCCGCGCACCGATCGCAAATGGTGCCGCAGGCCTGACAGATCTGCACATGCAGCTCCGACCCCCGGATCATGAAATCGGCGCTGACGCGGCAAATCTCGGCGCAATCGAGTAGCAGTCGAACCTGCATCTCCTTAAGGCTGGGATCCTTCTCTCCCCGGAAGTGCCTCGCGGTGGTTTCCAGGCAGATCCGGTGACAGTTGGTACAGTTCTCGATACATCGTTCCATAGTGTGGGTGTAGCTCGTGGTACGGGTGGCCATATGTCCTCCTGCCTCATGTGAGGCGAGATGGCGAGTGACTCGCCGCGGTGAGCGCCGCGATTTTGCACGCTAGGAAGTCTGCGGACGAGCGTCAACCCAGGACCATCCGGCGTGCTTTGAATCGATGCCGGAGGCCGATAACTTTCTTCTCTATGCCGATCCCCGACCAGTTGACCGAACGGGAACTCAGAGTCCTGGAGGCGGTCGTGCAGACCTATATTGAGACGGCGGAGCCGGCGGGCAGTCAGACCATCGCCCGCCGCTTCGGTTTGGGTGTCTCGCCTGCCACGATCCGCAACACCATGAGCGAGCTGGAGGACAAGGGCTATCTGTTTCATCCCCATACCTCGGCCGGCCGGATTCCTACCGATCGGGCCTATCGGGTGTATGTGAATGAGATCATGCGACTCTCACCGCTCACCGATGAGGCCCAGAACACCCTCAGGGCGGAGCTGTCCGGCTCGCGCACGGCAGTGGAGGAAATCCTGAGGCGGGCAGCCCAGGTCTTGGGCGTGCTCACCCAGGAGCTGGGTGTTGCCGTCGCTCCCGCCATCGATGAATTGGTGCTGGAGCGACTGGAGTTGGTGTCGGTGTCGGTCGAGCGCTTGCTGCTGGTGTTCAATCTCCACAGCGGAGTGGTTCGGACGATTTTCGTCGAGGTTCCCAGCCGGCACTCACCGGCCACGGTCTATGAGGTTGGCCGAATTCTGAACGAGCGCCTGGCCGGACTGACCCTGCGAGAGATCCGGGCCAGCATCACCGAACGGTTGCGGGATGCGGGCCCGTCCTCTGGCGCCGAGCTGCTGAACATTTTTATCGCCGAACGGGAAGAGATCTTCGACCTGGAACAGAACGCCGTGGTGCTGGGCAGCGCCCAGATGTTGGCCGATCAGCCCGAATTCGCATCTAAGTCCCGGATGCGGGAGCTGCTGCGCTTGACCGAAGGGCGGGACCTTCTCAAGGAAGCGCTGGCGGCGCGGCGCCGGCGGGGGCTCTCGGTCACCATCGGAGCCGAAAACACCGAGACGCGGTTGACCGACTTCACCCTGGTGACCTCCTCCTACCACGTGGGAGATCTCAAGGGCGTCATCGGAGTCATGGGCCCGACCCGGATGCCATACGACAAAATCATCGGACTGGTGGAGCACACCAGCCGACTGGTGGAAGGATTGCTGGAGTGAGCGAGTTCTACGACCTGCTTGGAGTTTCCCACGATGCCTCCGAGGCCGAGATCAAGAAGGCCTATCGGAAGCTGGCCATGGAGTATCACCCTGACCGCAACTCGGCGCCTGGGGCCGAGGCCCGGTTCAAGGAGATCACGGAAGCGTATGAGGTCCTGCGCGATCCGCAGAAGCGCGCGGCCTACGACCGCTACGGCAAGGCAGGCGTCGGTGCCGGCGGCGGCTACGGGTTCCACCACGTGGATCTCAGCGAAGCGCTCAACATCTTCATGCGCGATTTCGGCGGCCTGGGCGGCTTCGAGTCCATTTTCGGCGGCGGGCGCCAGCGCGCCGACACCCGGCGAGGACAGGATGTGCGCGTGACGGTGAAGCTGTCGCTCACCGAGGTCGCGACTGGTGTGAAGAAATCGGTCAAGCTCAAAACCCTCGAACGATGCAGCAACTGCGCCGGCACCGGCGCCAAACCCGGCACCAAGCCGACGACCTGCTCCACCTGCGGGGGCACCGGTGAGGTGAGGCGCGCGGCGCGGAGCATGTTTGGCCAGTTCGTCTCGGTCTCGCCCTGTCCCACCTGTGCCGGTGAAGGCCAGGTGGTGCTGCAGCCCTGTGAGGTGTGTCGTGGGGAGGGTCGGGTCCGGGGCGACCGAACCGTCGCGGTGGAAATTCCGGCGGGTGTCTCATCCAACAACTACTTGACCCTTCGAGGGCAGGGGGCCGCCGGGCCGCGGAATGGGCCCAATGGCGATCTGCTGGTCATGCTGGATATCAAGGAGGACAGCCGGTTCGAGCGCCAGGGCGACGACCTGATCTACGATCAGCCGCTCTCCTTTTCTCAGGCCGCGCTCGGCTGTGAGGTTGAGATCCCGACTCCCTATGGTGAGGAGACCGTGCAGGTCCCGGGAGGAACGCAGCCGGAGACCGTCGTCCGGCTCAAGGGGCGTGGCCTTCCGGTGCTGGGACAGAATTCCAAAGGCGATCTCCTGGTACGCTTGCATGTCTGGACCCCGGAGCGGCTCAACGAAGAACAGGAGCGACTCTTCCGGGAGCTGGCCAAGCTGGAAGGCGAACCCCCCAAGCGTTCGCCAGGATTCTGGTCGAAACTCAAAGAAGCGCTTGGCGCATGACCTGGTGGGCCATCGATCTGCGCCCCTCCCCCGAACAGTTGGACTGGATGAGCGCCTGGCTGGTGAGCCACACCGGGTTTGCGGTCGAGGAGCGGCCTGATGGAACGCTGGTTACCTTCGCAGCCGACGAGCCTTCGGCCGAGGCACTGCTCACCGCGCTGAGGCTGGCGAGCGACGAGCCATTGTCAGCCACGCGCAGGCCGCTGGAAGAGGTTGACTGGTCGGTCCGGTGGCGTGAGGGCTTGGGTGCTCGCCGGTTCGGCCGCCTCACAGTAGTACCCTCCTGGATTCCCGAGGCCTCGCGACCCGACCGTTTCACCGTCGTGCTCGATCCCGAGAGCGCCTTTGGCAGCGGGGAGCACGGTTCTACCCGTGCCGCGCTGACCCTGCTCGAGCGGTTGCTGCGTGCGGGCGACCGGGTGCTCGATCTAGGAAGCGGGAGCGGCATCCTCGCAATCGCCGCTGTCAAGCTGGGAGCGGCTCGCGCGATCGCAATCGAGACCGATGCGGAGGCCAACCAGGTTGCTGCCCGGAACGCCGACCGCAACGAGGTGAGCCGTCAGATCGAGCTGCTCGAGGGTGACGCGGGAGATCTGGCACCGCTGGTCGGGCCGGCTGACCTGATCCTCTCCAATATTCTCCGCAGTGTGAACGTGGAGCTGCTCCCCGCTATCGTCGCTGCCCTCGCGCCGAGAGGGACCGTCATCTTTTCCGGCATGGAGACTGCCGAGACAGAGACATTCCGCCCGGTACTCGCGGCCGCGGGGCTCAGGGCGATCGCGGAGACGGTAGACGAGGAATGGTGGGCAGTGGCCGCGGCGCGATGACGGACCGGGTGTTGGTTCCTGCCGGCGTTGAGGTGGAGCAGGGCGCGAAGCTCACCCTGGACGAAAGCGAGTCGCACCACCTGCAGGTGCGCCGGGCCAAGGAAGGTGAATCCATCGAGCTCCGCGATGGGTTCGGCCTGGTTGGAACCGGGCGGCTGGTGAAGCAGGGAAGAGACTGGGCGGTCGAAGTCAGCACGGCGACATGCCGTCCGCAACCTCCGGAGCTGAACCTGGTGGTGGGTGCAGGCGACCGGGAGCGATTTGACTGGCTGGTGGAGAAGGCCGCCGAGCTGGGAGTTACCTCGGTCGTGCCACTCGAGACGGAGCGAACGGCAGGGGTCAGCAGCCGCCTGCGCGATGTGCACCTGGAGAAGCTTCGGCGCCGGGCGCTGGAGGCAATCAAGCAGTGCGGCGCGGCCTGGGCGCCGAGAGTCGATTCGGGCATCGGGCTCGCCGAGCTGCTGGCTCGCGCGAAATCAGGCGAGCACTGGCTGGCCGACCTGGCGGGCGAGCCAGCGCCGCCGGTCCTCAAGCAGGAACCGGTCACGGTAGTGGTGGGTCCGGAGGGCGGTTTCAGCCTCGCCGAGCGGAACGGTCTGATCGAGCGGGGCTACCGGCCGACGTCTTTCGGGCAGCATACCTTGCGATTCGAGACGGCCGCGCTCGCGGCCGCTGTGGCGGTGGTGACCGCCAGACTACGGGGAGCCCATGGCTGACTGTCTCTTCTGCAAGATCGCGGCGGGCGAGATTCCAGCGAAGATCGTCAAACGCACTGACTATGCCGTAGCATTCCGGGACATCGATCCTCAGGCGCCCACTCACGTGCTGGTGATGCCGGTACGGCATCTCGCGGCAGTACGGGAGTTCCGGGGAGAGGCGGATGAGCTGTTGCTGGGCAAGCTGCTCACGTTCACCGCGGAACTCGCGACCGAGCTGGGCATCGATCGGAGTGGTTATCGGATCGTGACCAACACCGGGCCCGACGCACGGCAGAGTGTGGATCATCTGCATTTTCATCTGATTGGCGGGAGGAAGATGGGGTGGCCGCCGGGGTGATGGCGGGGGCGATGAAGCGGCGGACGATAGAGAGGCGGACGGTAGGGAGGCGGACGGTAGGGAGGCGGACAATGGGGAGGCGGACGCTGAAGAGGCGGACGATAGAGAGGCGGACGATGCAGGAGCAGTTCTCATCGACACTGTTTCCTGGATAGGCGAACGGATCGGTAGAGGCGCCAGAGCAAGATGCTGGCGCGTTCTCTGACCGCCTCAAGCGATTCCCACGCGGAGCCGCTGAGCAGACCCCGATCCTTGCTGAAGCGAAGCAGATAAGACAGTTCCGAGGACGATCCAACCGCTATGTTGAGGTAGCGACCGAACTCTACCTTGCCACGTTTACCCGCACCTTCCGCAATGTTGGTGGGCACGGAGAGGGCCGTCGCCTGGTCTGACTCGTTAGCCCAAAGAGCTCGTTCTTAGGCCAGGAGTCGGTAGCGCGGTAGACCTCCAGCGCAAGCTCATGAGCAGCGCGCCAGGCGTCAAACTTCTCATAGGGCATCACGCTTGGTACGGTAGCAGTTACCTTGCAGCGAGTCGAACCTCGCTGGTGCCGACGGTACCCTTTCCGCTCTTGGCCGTCCGCCTCCGTGCTGTCCGCCTCTGTTCCGACCGCCTCCTCATCGTCCGCCGCTTCAGCGTCCGCCCTCCAAACTCTGCTTGCCATCCCTCCCGTGGCCCCGTACATTTGGCTGCTTGTTCCGATTACCGCCCTGACCGGGCCGAGAGGGGTGAGACAGCAAATGCCGGAAGTCATCATTCACGATGACGAGAGCTTTGAGCGGGCGCTCAAGCGGTTCAAGAAGAAGTGCGAGAAGGCGGGGATCCTCTCGGATCTGCGCAAGCATCGGCACTTCGAGAAGCCGAGCGAAAAGCGCAAGCGGAAGATGAACGCCGCCGTGCGCAAGAACCGCCGCGGTCCCCGTGTCCCCCGGGCCTAGCCTGGCCCAGGCCCTGCGGGGCGCCATGAACGCCGCCCGCAAGGCGCAGGACAAGGACCGAACCCTGGTATTGGGCACCATCCTGGCCAATCTGCGGAACCGCGAGATCGATCTCCGGCGGCCCGCGAGCGACGATGAAGTGGTGGACGTGTTGCGGAAGGGGATCAAGCTTCGCCGAGAGGCGATCGAGCAGTACCGGGCCGGCGGCCGGCAAGATCTCGCCGACAGCGAGCAGGCCCAGATCAAGGTCCTGGAGGAGTTCCTTCCTCCCGAGGTCGATCCAGCGGAGATCCGGGCGGCGGTGCGCGAGGCGATAGGCGCCGGCGCCAAAGATCTCGGCAAGGTGATGTCGCAGGTGCTGCCCCGCTACAAGGGGCGGGCGGATGGCAAGCTGATCAACCAGATCGCACGCGAGGAGCTGCAGGCGAGCTGATGTCGCGGGTAGAACGTGTCTCTCCCAACGGGGTGTTGGCCACGATAGAGGCCGGCACCCCGTCGCCTTTGCCACTCGGCCAAACTGCCGACGCGCTCGAAACCATCGAATTCGCCCAGGTCCTCGAGCTGGTCGCGGCGCATGCCGCGGGCCCACTGGGCGCCGAGCGGGTAGGGAGCCGATGGCCGACCGACGACCTCGACTGGATTCGCACCGAGCTCGGCCGGGCCGCCGAGGTCGCGACGCTGATTCGCCAGGGCGATGGTTTACTCGCCGAGCCGATCCCGCACGTCGCCCGCGCGCTGGGCCGGCTTCGGATCGAGGGCAGCGTCCTCGAGGGAACCGAGCTCGCGGCCCTCCACCGGGTGCTCCAGGCAGCTCGTCAGGTGCGCGCCGATCTCGTCCGGGTGGCCGAGACGGCTCCTCGATCGGCGGAGCTGGCGCGCCCGCTGCCTGACAAGGCGATCGAGCGCCGGCTCGAACTGTCGGTCGATCAGGACGGGGCACTGCTCGACAGCGCGAGCCCCAGGCTGGCGAGCGTGCGGCGGGACGTCCAGGCCGCGCGGCAGCGCCTGCTCCGCAAGCTGGAGTCGCTGTTGCGCGGACTGGAGCAGGGGGCCGCCCCCACTGATGCCTCGGTCACGGTACGCGGTGGGCGGTACGTCATTCCCGTGCGACGGGACTCCCGCAGCCGTCCGGCGGGAATCATCCACGATGAATCGGGCAGCGCCGGCACGCTCTTCATCGAGCCCTCCGAGGCCATCGAGTTGGGCAATGCTTTGCGGACCGCAGAGGCAGAGGAGGAGCGGGAGTCCCTTCGGGTGATGCGTGAACTGACCGATCTACTTCGCCCGGAGCTTCCGACCCTTCGCGATCTGGTCGAGATGTGTGTCGCGGTGGATGATCTGGTCGCTCGAGCACGCTACGCGGTTGCGGTCGAGGGCGAAGTTCCGGCCTTGTCGCCCGCGCCTGCGCCTCTGGTCGTGAACCACGGCCGCCATCCGCTCCTCCTTGCCGGAACCGAGCCGGTCGTGCCATTCGATCTGGAACTGCCGGTCGACGAGCGAACCCTCCTGATCAGCGGGCCCAATACCGGTGGGAAGACGGTGCTGCTCAAGGCGGTGGGCCTGGCGGCGGCCCTGGCGCAGAGTGGCATCGTGCCACCGGTCGGTGCGGAGACCCGGCTGCCGGTATTCCAACGCTTGTATGCCGATATCGGCGACCGGCAATCCATCGCCGCGAGTCTCTCGACCTTCAGCGCCCACGTGCGCATGCTCCGGCGGGTGTTGGACGAAGCCGACGCCGCCACCTTGGTTCTGTTGGACGAGGTTGGCAGTGGAACCGACCCGGCCGAGGGGTCCGCGCTCGCCGCGGCGGCTCTGGGCTCACTGACCCGTCGGGGGGCCCTGACTCTGTGCACCACGCACCTGGGCTCGCTCAAGGACCTGGCGAGCCACACCCCCGGCGTGGCCAATGCCTCACTGCAGTTCGACGCGGCCACCCTGACGCCGACCTACCGCTTTGCCAAAGGCGTGCCCGGACGATCCTACGGCTTAGCCATCGCGCGAAGGCTCGGTGTCGACCCCGACATCCTGGCCGATGCCGAAGCGCGCGTGCCCCACGCCGAGCGGAGTCTCGACGCGCTCCTCGCTGCGGTGGAGGAGAGAGAACGCGAACTCCGGACGGCACAGCAGACGCTGCAGGAGCGGACGATCGAGCTCGACTCACTCGATGCGCGGCTCAAAGTGCAAGGGGAATCCCAGGCTACGCGTGAGCTGGAACTCAAGAAGAGGGAGAAGGAGGCCGAGCGGCTGGGTCGTCAGCAGGCGCGAGCATACCTGTTAGAGGCAAGGCAGACCGTGGAAGCGGCCTTGGGTGCGGCGCGGACTGCCGTGGACGAGGCCGCGGCGCGAGAGGCGAGACGGATGGTAGAGGAGGGGATTCGGGAGGCAGGGTGGGCGTTGGAAGAGACGGAGAGGACGCAGAGGACGCAGAGGACGCAGACGACGGACAGGGAGATAGGACTTGGCGATCGGGTCCGGTTGGCAAGTGGTGGTTCTGGCGACGTGCTCGAGATCCGAGCCGACGGGAAGCTGGTCGTGGCCATCGGTGCCATGAAAATGGTGGTCGATGCCGACCAGGCGATCCGGATCGCGGCTCCGCCGTCGCGGTCAGCCTCTGCGTCCTCTGCGTCCTCTGCGTCCTCTGCGTCCTCTGCGTCCTCCCCCGCCTCCCTTGAAATCGACCTCCGTGGGATGACCGGCGATGAAGCTGAAACCGCCACTGTCGCCGCCGTCGACGCGGCGGTGCTGGCGGAGCAGCCGTTCCTGCGCATCATTCACGGGATGGGCACGGGTGTAGTCCGCGAGCGAGTCCGGCGGGTCGTCGCCAACGATCGCCGGGTGATCCGATACGGCTTCGCGCCGCGCAACCAGGGCGGCACGGGGGTCACCATCGTGGAGTTTTCCGCGTGAGCATGATTCCCGACGAGACCATCGAGCAGGTGCGCGACACCGCCGACATTGTCGGCATCATCGGGGAGTCGGTCGAGCTCAAGCGCACTGGCTCGGACTACCGCGCGCCCTGCCCCTTTCACGGGGGGACCCACCGGAACTTCGCGGTCATCCCTAAGAAGGGTCGCTACTACTGCTTCGTCTGTCATGAGTCGGGCGACGTCTTCTCCTGGCTCATGAAGCGATTCGGAATGGACTATCCCACCGCGGTACGCGATGTGGCGCGACGGTGTGGCATCGTGATTCCCGACCGTCCCGGCAGGACCGGCCCCGACCCGCTGGAGCCGCTCTTCGGTGCGGTGGCGGCGGCGCACGATTGGTTCGCCCGGCAGCTGCTGGAGCTTCCCGAAGCGCGACTTGCTCGGGAATATCTGGAAGGCCGCAGTGTGCCGATCGAAACCGCTGCTCTGTATGGACTGGGATTCGCGCCGGGGGGCAGCGGATTCCTCGGGGCCATGACGGCGTTGGGTGTCAAGGACGAGGTCCTGCTCGAGGCTGGACTCACGGTCCGGCGGGACGACGGCTCGATCGCGCCTCGGTTTCGGGGCCGCCTGCTGTTTCCGATCCACGATCTCCGCGGCCGTGCGGTCGGATTCGGGGGCCGGCTGCTCGGCCCGGGTGAGCCCAAGTATCTCAACTCTCCCGAGACCCCGATCTTTCACAAGGGCCGCCAGCTCTACAACTTGCACCAGGCCAAGAGCGCGATCCGAAAAGAAGAAGCGGTCATCCTGGTGGAGGGGTACTTCGATGTGCTGCGCCTGGTCGTGGCCGGGATCGAGCATGTCATCGCCCCGCTTGGCACCGCGCTCACGTCGGATCAGGCGGCGCTGCTCAAGCGATACGCGCCGACCGCCACGCTGCTCTATGACAGCGACCGCGCCGGTCTCCGAGCCACGTTTCGAGCCGGCGACGAGCTGCTCCGGCAAGGCATGCGGGTTCGGGTCGCCACGCTCCCCGCTGGAGAGGATCCGGATACGCTAGTGCGAGCGGGCGGCGCGGCCGCCCTCGATCCGATCGTGCGCGACGCCGTCGATGTGCTGGAACGCAAAATCCAACTGCTCGAGCGGAAGGGGTGGTTCGACAGCGTGGAACATCAGCGAGCGGCTCTCGACCGCCTGCTCCCTACGATCCGTGCCGCAGCCGATCCCATCACTCGGGATCTCTACCTCAAGATCGTGAGCGAGCGCAGCGGGGTGAGCCGCGACGTCCTGCAACAGCAGGTGGCGGCCAAACCGGCCGTCCAGTCGGAACGTGCTGGACCAGCTCCTCTCGGCCGGACTGCCGGCCCTGGTCGGCCGGAGTCGCGGCCACGCCTGGATCCTACTGAGCGGTCTCTCCTTCGGGTGCTGATGAAGGGAGGCGAATGGCTGACGCGAGCCATCGCGCAAGTTCCTGCTGAGTGGTTCGAAACCCCCGCACTCCGGGAACTCTACGAGGCGATGCGGAGGAGTCCCGAAAGTACCGGAACCCAAATATTCTTGGAGCAGCTTTCCGAAGAGGCTCGAAAGGCGTGGACCCTGCTCAATGATCATGAGCCCCATTACGGCACCCCGGACCCAGACCAGACCTACGTGGACTGCGTTCGTACCCTGCAAGCCCGCCCACTGGCGCGTGAATGGACCCGGCTGGCGGGGCGGAACAAGGGGGTGTCTTCGGCCGACTACGAGTCTCTCGTGAGTGAAAAGAAACGCCTGAATCAGGAGATTTCGACCCTGTCTCCAGAGGAGCTTATCAAACGGCATATTCGAAGAGGCGATTTCGATGCACGCTGACCTGGTGAAACTGCTCGATCTGCAAGCGAAGGATGCCGCCGTAGTGGAAATCGAGCAGCGCATCGAGGGACTCCAATCCGAGATCGCCACGCTGGATCAGACACTCCAACGCGCGCGCGACGTGCTGGAGGCCGCTCGGCGAGCGGCGATCGATGGGGCCCGACGTCGGGATGAGCAGGAGAGCAAGATCGAGAGTTATCGGCTGCTGCAGGAGCGTCGCCAGCTGAGATTGGAGCACGTGCGCAATCCCAAGGAGGCCTCGACCCTGATGGCCGAACTGGATCTGGCCCGCTCGGTGATGGCGAAAGAGGAGAACGACTGGATTCGGAGCGCGGAAACCGTCACCCAGCTCGAGCTCAAAGCCGGCGAGGAACAGCGCAAATTCGCCGAGCTCGAGGCCGGTCAGGCAGCCGGCAGGGCCGGGCTGGAGGTAAAGCGGGCGGAGTTGGACGCCGAGCGAGAGGCGGCCCTGCGGGACCGGGAGCTGAGCGCGGCTCAGATCGATCGCCAGCTGCGCACCCGCTACGATCGACTCCGGCGGGCTCGATCCACTGACGTCGTGGTCCCCCTGGTTAATGGGTCATGTGGAGCCTGTCACACCTCGGTGCCGCTCAATCGCCGCAGCCAGATCAAGAGCGGCCTGGTGCTCGACGGCTGCGAGGTCTGCGGCGCGATTCTGTACCCACCGGAGATCGAGGGGTCGGCGTGAACTGTCCGAGCAACGGTATTCTGCTGTGGTGACTGTCTTTCCGGCTCCACTGCTCCGCTGGGTCATGACCCCACGGCCCGATCCGGCCGAGGTGCTCGCCCTGGCCGAGTGTCTCCATCTCCCGCTTGCGCTTGCGGCGCTGCTGGTGCAACGGGGGCATTTCACCGAGCAGGCGGCGCGAAAATATCTCCGGCCGGCCCTCGCGGATCTCTCCGATCCGCTCGCCATCCCTGGCATGACCCAGGCCGTCGAGGTCATCGCCGACACGGTCCGCGCCCGGGGCACCATTCTGGTGCACGGCGACTACGATGTCGACGGCCAATGCGCCACCGCGCTGCTGACCCGCGCCTTGCGCATGGCCGGCGCCGACGTGCAGCCCTTTCTGCCACACCGCCTGCGCGATGGCTACGATTTTGGCGTCGCCGGTCTCGATGCGGCCAAGGCGGCAGGCGCCTCGCTGGTGATCACCTGCGACTGCGGCATCACAGCAGTAGAAACCGTCAGGGCAGCGCAGGCGGCGGGCATCGGGGTGGTGATCACCGACCACCATCTCCCGGGAAGCGAGCTGCCGCCGGCCATTGCGCTGGTGGATCCCCAGTGCGCCGGAGAGCAGTCGGACAGTCTCTTGCTCTGCGGCACCGGCGTCGCCTTCAAACTGGTGCAGGCGCTGGTACCAGCGCTCGGACTCCCGGTCAATTTCCCCTATCACTTGCTTGATCTGGTCGCCCTGGCCACGGTCGCCGACGTGGTGCCCCTCGAAGGGGAAAACCGGATCCTGGTGAAGCATGGCCTTCGCCTGCTGGCCGAAAGCCGGTGGCCGGGCGTGCGAGCTCTGATCGAGGCGGCCGGTCTCCGCGGCAAGGAGCTTCGCGCCGGCCACCTGGGCTTCGTACTCGGCCCCAGGCTCAACGCCGCCGGCCGTATCGGTGAGGCCACCGAGGGATTGCGGCTGCTCCTCACCGACGACTCGGAGGAGGCACAGCGGCTCGCCCAACGGCTCGAGGGCCTCAATCTCGAGCGGCAGGCCCTCGACCAGCGGATCCTGGATGAAGCACTGACGCAGGTGGAGCGCGGGGGCGATCCGGAGCGCGATGCCAGCTTCGTGCTCTCGGGGGAAGGTTGGCATCCTGGCGTGGTGGGGATCGTCGCCTCGCGCGTGGTCGAGCGCTACGGCCGGCCAACCTTCATGATTGCGTTTGATGGTGATATCGGCAAAGGCTCGGGCCGGAGCATCTCCCGCTTCAACCTGCACTCGGCACTCCTGGCGTGCGGTGACCTGCTGGAGCGATACGGCGGACATCACATGGCCGCCGGGCTCACCATCCGCCGGGACAAGCTGGATGCTTTCCGCGAGCGCTTTACCGGCATCGCCCGCGATACCTTAACGGTTGACGATCTCGGCCCGGAACAGCGGGTCGACATCGAGGTGGGTCTGGGCGAGCTCACTCACGAGCTGGAACGGCTCTGTCGGCACCTGGAGCCCTGTGGCACCGGCAACGCTAGCCCGGTATTCGGGGTGCGCGGAGTCCGTTTCGTCGGACGCGGGCGGGTAGGCCACGGCCACCTCAAAGGCACGCTGGACGATGGCACGGCTCGTCTCACCGCGATCGGATTCCAGTGGGCCGACCGGGTGCCTTGGTTGACCGACGAGCCTGTAGATGCGGCCTTTCGGCTGGAGTGCAACGAGTGGAATGGCAACGTCTCGCTCCAGGCTCGGCTGTGTGCGTTGTCGCCTCACTCACCGCCTCTCATGTGATGGACAGTTCACGACGACGGCTCCGACTCGCTCCTAGCTCCTGCGGTTATTCGCCACAGAGGCAGAGAGGCCACAGAGGATTCCGCGCGCCATTGAATGCCGATGCCAGTTTCACCACGAAGACACGAAGAGCACGAAGGGGTGTCCTTCGTGCCTTCGTGTGAATCAGGCATCGGAGACCGAGATGAGACGGAGTCCTCTGAGCCCTCTGTGCCTCTGTGGTGAATAGCCAGCGGAGATGCGCATCGTAGCCGGAGTCTATGGAGGGAGGCGACTCATCAGCCCCAAGGACCCTCGCGTCCGGCCCACCGCCGACCGGGTGCGCGAAGCTTGGATGAGCATCTTGGGTGACGAGCTCACGGGCGCACGGGTTCTGGACCTGTACGCCGGCAGCGGTGCCTTGGGTCTTGAGGCGCTCTCGCGTGGGGCCGCGACGGCCGACTTCGTCGAGATCAGCCCGGCATCGCTCCAGGCACTGCAGGCCAACATCGCCGCGCTGGGGGCCGGAGATCGCACCCGGATCCACCGAGCGGATGCCCTCCGCTTCGCCGAGCGCCTGGGCGCCGGTGAGTTCGATATCGCCCTGGCCGATCCGCCCTACTCTCGGGACGATGCCGCTCGACTGGTGGCGCTCTTCCGCCGGACGGCATTCGCGCGCATTCTTTCGGTCGAGCACCCGGCCGAACAACCGCTGGAGGGAGACAGCACCCGTCGCTACGGCGACATCGCGCTCACCTTCTGCCAGGCGACATGACCCGGATCGCCGTCTATCCCGGCTCGTTCGATCCACCGACGAAGGGCCACGAGGACCTGGTCCGCCGCAGCCTGGCGCTGGCCGATCGGGTTATCGTTGCCGTCGCGACCAACGCGACCAAGCAGCCTTTGTTTAGCGTCGACGAGCGGCTGGCCATGCTTCAGGCCGCCGTGGGGGACGACCCCCGCGTTTCGCTGCAGTCGTTCGAGGGCCTCCTGGCCGAGTTCGCCAAGCAAGTGGGCGCGAGCGTCATTGTTCGGGGACTCCGGGCGGTGAGCGACTTCGAGTATGAGTTCCAGATGGCACTGATGAATCGGCAGCTCCACCCATCTCTGGAGACCGTGTTCCTGGTACCAGCCGTGGATCTCACCTACCTCAGCTCCAGCCTGGTTCGCGAAGTGGCCCGGTTCGGCGGTGACGTCGGAGGGCTGGTCCATCCCCAGGTCGCTGCCGCGCTCGCACGGCGCTTCCGTTCATGAGCTTCCGCGACCAGCTCCTGAAACGGGCGGCCGCCAAGCGGGCCCGGATCGTGTTGTGTGAAGGTGATGATCCCCGGGTCCGCCGAGCCGCCGAGCAGCTCGGCGCCGACGGTGTGGCCCAGCCGATCCTGCTGGGTGGAAACGGCATTCAACCGAACGATGACGGCCGGCTTGGCCGCGTGGCCAACTATCTGCGCGAGCGCCGTCCCGATCGGATCCGCGATGGCGTCCACGCTCTCGACATCGCTGCCATGCCGATCAACTTCGGTGCTGCCCTGGTGGCGCTGGGTGAGGCCGAAGGCTGTGTCGCCGGCGCGACTCATTCAACCGCCGAGGTCATCCGGGCGGCGCTCTGGGCTATCGGCACAGCGCCCGGCGTCGAGCTGGTCAGCTCCTCCTTCTATATGGTTCTCCCGGGCGATCGGGTGCTCACCTTCACCGACTGCGCGGTGGTACCGGAGCCGACCCCCGCGGAGCTGGCCGGGATTGCCCTGGCAGCCGCGCGAGACCGTAGCCGCCTGGTGGGCGACTCACCCCGGGTCGCCTTTCTCTCGTATAGCACCAAGGGCAGCGCCGAAGGTCCCATGGTCGCGCGGGTGCGCGAGGCGGCGGCGCAGTTTCACAAATTGGCGCCCGCCATTGCTTCCGACGGCGAGCTGCAAGGCGACGCCGCACTGGCGCCCGAAGTCGGAGAACGCAAGGCACCCGACTCGCCCGTGGGGGGGAAGGCCAACGTGCTGGTCTTCCCCGATCTCGACGCGGGCAACATCGCCTACAAACTGGTGCAGCGGCTGGCGGGCGCCGTCGCCATCGGCCCCATCCTGCAAGGCTTGGCGCGGCCCATGGCCGACCTGTCGCGGGGAGCCACGCCCGATGATATTGTCGAAGTGGCCGCCATGGTGGCGCTACAGTGTGACTCGAGGACTTAACGGAGAACGCGATGGGATTCAGTCAGACCAAGGACCCCAGCGGGGTGACGGTGGTGCAGGCGGACGGTCAGCTGATCGTGGGCAATCGCCAGGAGCTCAAGGATCTGGTCCAGGCCGCGCTGGATCGAGGCGAGCGTCGCATTCTCATCGACTTCTCCCGCACCGGCTACATCGACTCCTCGGGACTGGGCGCCTTAGTCTCGATCTCCAAGCGCATCAGGGAGCTGGGCGGCGAACTCAGACTCTCGGGACTCAACGAAGATCTCCGTTCCCTGTTTGAGCTCACCAAACTCGACAGCCTCTTCGCCATCGCCGAAACGCCCCAGCAGGCCCTGGCCAGCTTCTAACTCCGCGGTCGTATGACGTCGCCGCTTCGCCTCTGTGTCCGCCGCTCGCCGGCCCTGGACCCCGGCGGGGCGGCAACCCTGGTGACTCTGCGGCTACCTAGCGAGGTTGGCTGCATCGAGGAGGCCGTCGAGCTGGTCACCCGGCATTGCCTCGCCGGGCACCCGACGGCCGAACGAACCCGCTTTCGCCTCAAGGTGGTTCTCTCCGAGGCGCTCAGCAACGCGATCGTGCGAGGCAATCGCGAGGACCGGGGTAAGTGGGTGGACATTCGGGCTGAGCTCTACCCCGATGCCATCCGGGTCTACGTCACCGATGAGGGGCCCGGCTTCGACCCGTCCGCCATTCCGGAACCGATCCACCCGGAGCAGCTCGATGAAGCCGGCGGACGGGGGCTGTATCTCATCAGAAAGCTCGTGGACGCTGTCCAGTTCAACGAGCAAGGGAACTCCATCTGCATGATACTGCGCCGCCCCTAGGGCGGCTCGATTTCCTGCTCGACAGCCTCAGCACCCTCGTGGGGACGCGAGTGCGCCTGTGGCGGTACGACGGGCGTACGCTGCGCCTGGCGGGCGGCGGCGATCCGGGGTGGGCTCCCGTCATTCCCGTAAAGCCGGGGCTGGTCACGACCCCGTCGGGTGAGGTGTGGCTCGAGCCACTGGGCGAGGTGGAGGGATTCTGGGTCGAGACCTCCAGCGGGAGCGTGGAGCAGATGCGCGCCGCGGCGCACCGGGTCATCCCGCTGGTCGGTACGGTGCTGGACACCGAGCGCCAACGCGCCTTCCTGGCAGAGGAGCTGGCGAGTCGCTACGAGGAGATCGACCTGCTGTACGCGATCAGTGAGATCCTGGGCCAGACGGTGCGGCTGGAGGAGGCGACCCAGACCATTGTGCGCGAAGTGAGTACCGTAGTGGGAGCGCGGCGCGCCTCCATCATGGTATTCGACGAGGGCTCGGGGGTGTTGCGGACCGTGGCCGCGCGCGGGTTCGGGGTCGACGGCTTGGGGCCGGTAGACGTCAACGACGACTGCTCGATCGCGGCCCAGGTGTATCGAGAGCGGCGGATCGTCGCCCATGATCCGGCGAATCCCGATTCCGCGCCACCCGACTGTGGCATCAGTCGGGGATATAAGGGGAACGCGTTCCTCAGCGTGCCAATCTGCTATGGGGCGCCGGGATCTCCCCTGCGATGCGTCGGCGTCATGAATCTCACCGATCGGATCGGTGGCGACCGGTTCACCCTGAGCGATCGCAAGCTGGTCGCGGCGGTGGCCAACCAAATCGGCGCCGCGGTGGAGAACGCCAGGCTGGTGGAGAAGGACCTTCGGCAGCAGCGCCTCCGCCGCGAGCTCGAGCTGGCGCACGATCTTCAGCTCAAGCTGCTCCCCTCGGCGTCGGTGCTGCAGGGTGATGCCCAGGTCGCCGCCCGATGCTTACCGGCGGATTCGGTCGGCGGTGACTTCTACACCTTCACCCGGCTCGGCCGGGGGCGCGTCGGCGTCATGCTCGGCGACGTTGCCTCGCACGGATTCTCGGCCGCGCTGGTGATGGCGCTGGTGATGTCCGCCGCCGGCATTCACGCAGCGGCATCGGTGACGCCGGACGAGACCCTCTCCGCGCTGCTCGACAGCCTCTCGCCCGAGCTGGCGCGAACCGAGATGTACTTCAGCGTCTTCTATGGCGTGCTCGATCCACTGGGCGGCCGGCTGGCGTACGCCAGCGCGGGCCATCCCTATGCCTTTCGGATACCCCCCTTCGGTGAACCCGAACGTCTGCCTGCGACTGCGCCTCCGCTGGGACTCGCAACGCCAGGGAGTATTCAGCGCCGGCAAGTGCCCTGGAGCGTGGGCAGTGACCTGCTGGTTCTCTGGACGGATGGGCTGGTGGATGCCCGTAACGAGGAAGGCGAGCCCTTCAGCGAAGAGCGGCTGCTGGCTCAGGTCTGCGCCCGTCGCAGCGAGCCGGTCGATGCTATCGTGAAGGCCGTGCTGGAGGAGGCGGACGCCTTCGGCTCGCGGCCGGTGGACGATCGAACCCTCCTGGTGCTCCGGATCTGAGGTGCCGCGGGCGAAGCGGCGACTAGGTCAGCACTTTCTGGCCGATCCCCGGATACTCACCCGCATCGCCGACGCACTCGCTCCTGGTCCCCACGATACGGTGCTCGAGATCGGCCCGGGACGCGGTGGGCTCAGCGCCGCGCTGCAAGCGAAAGCCGGACGACTGGTCGCGATCGAGAAGGACCGGGAGCTGGTAGCCCTGCTGCGAGCGCGATTCCCCAGCCTGAGCGTGATCGAGGGAGATGCGCTCGAGGTCGACTGGCAGGCCGTCGCGGGGCCGGACTTTCTGCTTACCGGCAACATCCCGTACAACATCACGTCGCCATTGATCGACAAGGCGCTGACACCGCCGGTGCCCTCTCGGATCGTCTTCCTGGTCCAGAAAGAAGTGGCCGATCGGGTGACCGCGGCGCCGAACTCCTCCGCCTACGGTGCGCTGAGCATCGGGGTGCAGGCCGTGGCCCGACCAGAGCGACTGTTCGCCGTTCACCCCGGCGCGTTTCACCCACCTCCCAAGGTTGACTCGGCGGTCCTTCGGCTCACTCCGCTCGACACGCCCCTCGTGGCCGATTCCGAGCGAGCACCGTTCCGGCGATTGGTGGTTGGGCTGTTCAGCTTTCGCCGCAAGCAGCTGCTTCGGGGGCTGCGCGAGCTGACCGGGTGGGAGGCGCAACCGGTGAGCGAGCTGCTTCAGCGATTGGGGTTGGACGAGACGGCGCGACCGGAGACATTCGCGCCAGAGCAGTTCGCCGCGTTGTTGCGCGGCCTCGTTGACGGGGGATGGCCGGCGCGGTAGGTTTGTGAAATGTTTCACAAAAATGCCGCGTATGCGTAAGGTCGCCGAATCCACTGTTCGCCGACTCTCGCTCTACCTGCGGTTCCTCGAAGAATTCGAGGGGCAGGGCGTCGAGACGGTGAGTTCCGGCGCGCTGGCGTCGCGCGGGGGAACGACCTCGGCCCAGGTGCGGAAGGACCTCTCGTTCTTCGGCTCATTCGGCAAGCGCGGCCTGGGCTATCCGGTTCCCGAGTTGGCGGGACAGCTGAGGGAGATCCTGGGACTCAAGCGGCGATATCGCGTGGGCATGATCGGGGCGGGGAAGATCGGCAGTGCTCTGGTGCAGTACCGGGGGTTCCGCCAGCGCGGCTTCGACATCATCGCCATCTTCGACAGCGATCCCGCCAAGGTCGGGCGACAGTGGAACGGCCTGACCGTCCTGGATATCGCGGCCTTGGAGAAGGAAGTGGCCCGGCATCCGATCGACATGGCGGTCCTGGTTACCCCGGCCGACGCGGCTCAACCGGTGACTGATCGGCTGGTGGAGCTTGGGGTCAAGGCGATCCTGAACTTCGCCCCGGTGCAGCTCGCGGTGCCGGACGACGTGGTGGTGAAGACGGTGAATCTCGCCTTGGAGCTGGAGACGCTGAGTTACGCGCTGGCGAATCGGTAGGGCTGGCCCGTGATGTCGGGGCGCTTCGGCCGCGGAGAAGGTCCCTCGGGCGCTGCAGTCCGCGCTGCTTTCGCCTTGGTGGGCATCGGTGCGCCAGCCGCGCACTGAATGCGCCCTCCGGGACCTTCCCCGCTGCCTCGCGCCGCGACCGTCCGGGCAGGCGGAGCCTGGCTGCGGGCGAGCGCTGGGGGGCGATGCTCCCGAAGCGCACGTCAGTGCTCGCCATCCGGCTTAAGGCGTAGTAGCAGGGCGGCCCCTCCACGGCGTGGACTGTCGTGCGCGGAGGGAGCGTCACCCCCGGCGCGAGTCCGCGAGCACGGACGCCGCAGCACCGTGACTACGGAGCTCCTATGCGACGACTCCTCTGCTTGCTTCTTCTCGTACTGGCTCCGGCTCCGCTGACGCTCTCTGCGCAGACTCCCCAATTCGATCTCCTGATCCAGAACGGCCACATCATCGACGGCACCGGCTCGCCCTGGTACGCGGGTGATGTTGGCATTCGCGACGGACACATCGTCGCGATCGGCAGGTTGGTTGATGCGAGCGGCACAGACACCATCGATGCCGCCGGCATGGTCGTGGCGCCGGGCTTCATCGACATGCTGGGCCAATCCGATCTCAGCATTCTGGTCGATCCCCGCGTCCCCTCGAAGATTTTCCAGGGCATCACTACCGAGATCACCGGCGAGGGCAGCTCGGCCGCGCCCCTCAACGACGCGATCATTGCAGCGGACCAGGAGAGCTACCAACATTTCCAGATCACGCCCGACTGGAGGACGCTGGCTCAATACTTTGCTCGCCTGGAGCGCCAGGGAATCGGGATCAATCTCGCGAGCTACGTGGGAGCGACCCAGGTCCGGCGGATGGTGCTGGGAGACAGCAACCGCACACCCACCCCGGCCCAGCTCGACAGCATGAAGGCGCTGGTGCGGCAGGCGATGCAGGAGGGGGCTGTGGGCGTCTCCACCTCGCTGCAGTATTCGCCCGCCCCCTATGCCAAGACCGAGGAGTTGATCGCTCTCGCGAGCGAGGCCTCTCGCTTCGGCGGGCTCTACGCCACCCATCTTCGCTCCGAAGGCAACGACATCATCCCCGCGTTGGACGAGGCCATCCGGATCGGCAGAGAGGCGCACATCCCGGTTGAAGTCTGGCATCTCAAGGCCTCAGGCAAGCGCAACTGGGGACGCATGCCCGAGATCGTCGCCAAGATCGAATCGGCTCGGGCGTCGGGAGTCGATATGGCCGCGGATACCTACGCCTATCCCGCCTGGTTCAACTCAATGTCGGCCTTTGCGCCACCCTGGGCTCACGATGGCGGCGAGGGCAAGCTGGTGGAACGGCTGCGCGACCCGGCTACCAGAAAGCGCATTCGCGCCGACATGCTGAACCCGAAGAGCGAGTGGGACAACGAGTGGCAAGCCATACCCGGGCCCGACGCCGTGTTAGTCAGCGTGGTCCAAAATCCCGAGCTCCTCAAATACCAGGGCAAAACACTCACCCAGGTCGCCCAGCTCCGCCGCACCAACCCAATCGACGCGCTGTTCGATGTCCTAGTGGATGACAAGGCGTACACCTACGTGGCGGTTTTCGGCATGGCGGAGCGCGACATCGTCTACGCGCTCAAGCAGCCGTGGGTATCGATCAACAATGACTCCCAGGGAACGTCGCCGGAGGGCCTCTTGGGACGGGAGCATCCCCATCCCCGTGCGTACGGGACCTTTCCTCGAATACTCCGGAAATACGTCCGCGAGGAGAAGGTGCTGAGGCTGGAGGACGCCATCCGCAAGTTTACCGCTCTCCCGGCTGAGCGAATGCAATTGGGCGATCGCGGCGTGCTCAAGGCCGGCATGTGGGCCGACCTGGTGGTGTTCGATCCGGCAACCGTGCGCGACCGTGCCACCTTCGCCGAACCCAACCAGCTTTCAGAAGGAATGCGGTGGGTCCTGGTGAATGGCGTTCCGGTGATCGCGGAGGGGAAGGGGACCGGCAAACTGCCTGGTAAAGTGCTGCGCGGGCCCGGGGCGCGAGGGGGCGCTCCGCGCGGCGGGAGCTGACGCGGCGGGAGCGGCGCTGGGAGCAGATTAGCGGCGCCAGGCAGGGGGAGCGGTCCCTCCGGGCGCTGCAGTCCGCGCTGCTTGTGCTTGGCGCGCATCGGGGTGCGATGGCGCGTACTGAATGCGCCCTCCGGGACCACCCCCGCTGCCCGCGCCGCTCGCGCCGTTCGCGCCGCTCCCGCCGCCTCTAGCCACCACTTAGCGCTCCTAGATACCTTCACCACATGGCCGTCTATATCACGTCCGAAATCGCTCCGCTGCAGACGGTGCTGGTGCACACGCCTGGCGCAGAGCTTCGCGCGGTCACGCCGGGCAACCGGGAGGACTATCTCTACGATGACATCATCGATCTGGAGGTAGCGCAGCGCGAGCACCGCCAGTTCGTGTCGGTCCTCAGGCGCTTCGCTCGGGTGCTTCAGGTCCGGGAGCTTCTGGCCGAGATCCTGGCTCATCCAGAGGCGAGGGAATTCCTGGTCAGCAAGACCATGGACGTGGTCCCCTCGGACGCCCTGGCGCAGCGACTGGAGACTCTCGCGCCGGCGCAAATCGTGGACATGCTGATCGAGGGTACGGTGGAAGAGAGCGGCCCGATTTCCCGGGCGCTCAACGAAGAAGGCTTCGCCTTTCCTCCCCTCCCGAACCTCTTCTTCCCCCGGGACATCGGCATGGTCATCGGTCGGCACGTGGTGGTCGGCTCCATGCGGCACGGCGTGCGCTGGACGGAAGAGCTGCTGATTAAGGCGCTGTTCCGCTTTCATCCAGAAATGGAGAACGCGGGCCTCCTGTATGACGGCTCGGAGGAGCGGCGCAACAACTACACCCTCGAAGGCGGAGACGTGCACTACCTCCGGCCAGATACGCTCGTCCTAGGGTTCAGCGAGCGTACCTCACCGGCTGCCCTCGATCAGCTCTGCGACACTGTATTCGACCAGGGGCTGGCGACCGACGTCCTGGTGGTGGTCATGCCCAAGGCGCCGACCGCCATTCACCTGGACATGATCTTTACCCAGGTGGACCACGGCCTCTGCGTGGTTTATCCGCCGTTCTTCGTCGGCCCCGAGCGGCTTGCCGTGCTGCACCGGCGAAAGGGAGAAGACGGAGTGCGCGAGCGGCCGGATTTCTTTACCGCTCTCCGTGAGGTTGGGCTGCCGCTTGAGCCGGTGTTCGCCGGCGGAAACCATCGCACCCAACAGGAGCGGGAGCAATGGAGCTCGGCCTGCAACTTCCTCGCGGTACAGCCGGGGACCATCATCAGCTACCGCCGCAACGACGCTACCCTGTGCGAGCTGCAGAACGCCGGCTTCCGGGTCGTGCCGGCCATGAACTTCCTGGCGTTCGATGATTGGACCGAAGCCAAGCATCGGACCGTGATCACGGTGGAGGGCGCCGAGCTGGCGCGTGGCGGCGGCGGCCCACGCTGCATGTCGCTCCCGCTGCGCCGGGCCTCCTTGTGATCGGCACCTCGGCTTACCCCCAGAGTACCCTGGTTGAGCGGGTGCTCGGCGTCCTGCGCCAAGGCCCCCAGCTCCCGACCATGCTCTGCCGCGAGGTGGTCGGGCTTCCGGGTGCGCCTGAATCGGTATGCGAGCGGATTGCGGTGGCCTTGCTGGGCGCCGATCCCCGGGTGCGACGGCTCCCCGATGGCCGCTGGGGCGTGGTCCCGGAGGCTCAAGGCTGGCCCCTGCTGGACGAGTGCACCTTCGCGGTGGTGGACGTCGAGACCACCGGCGTGCGGGCCAGCTCCAGCGACCGCATCACCGAGATCGCCGTGGTCGTGGTCCACGGCGGCAGGCGGGAGGTCGCGTTCGAATCGCTGGTCAATCCGGGCCGTCCCATTCCCCCAGCGATCTGCGCCATCACCCACATCACCGATGAGATGGTGCGCGACGCGCCTCCTTTCTCCGAGATCGCCGATCAGGTGCTCGCGGCGTTGGCGGGCAGGATCTTCGTGGCTCACCACGCCCGCTTCGATTGGGCATTCCTGACGGCGGAGTTGCGGCGAGCCCGGGCTCTCGCGCTGGACGGACCGCGCCTGTGTACCGTGCGACTGGCTCGCCGCCTGGTGAGAGGCGTGCGTTCCTGCGGACTTGATAGGCTCACCACCTTCTTCGGCCTGGAGAACGCAGCCCGCCACCGCGCCACGGGTGATGCCTGGGTCACCGCGGAGCTGTTCTCCCGACTGCTGCGACTGGCCCACGAAGACGGCGCGCGCACCCTTCAGGACCTGACGGCCATCGAAGCCCGTCGGATTTTCCGCGCTCGTCGTCGGCGGCTTGCGATGCCGACCGAGCCCCTGGCCGACTCTTGGGAACAATCGGCATGAGCCTGGCACGGACCTTTCAGGTCGGTGGCCTCCGCTGTCACACGCTCGAGGGAGGAATCCAGCGATTGGATGGTGGGGCCATGTTCGGCGTGGTGCCTCGGGTGCTCTGGACCCGGAAGGTCCAGCCCGATGAGCGCAATCGGATCCCCCTCGCCATGCGCTGCCTGCTGGTGGAGCATCCCGATGGCCTGGTCCTCATCGACAACGGGCTCGGTAATAAGGAAGACGCCAAGTTCCTCGACATCTATGGGGTGGAGAATCAGGGATTGGAGGGAGCCACCCAGCTGGAGGACGCGCTCGCCACGGTGGGCTTTCTCCCCCGCGATGTGCGCTGGATGATCGATACCCATCTGCACTTCGATCATGCCGGGGGAAACACGACCATGGATCCGGATCTGGAAGACGACCCGCGGCGGCACGTCCGGCCTACCTTTCCCAACGCCACCTACGTGGTGCAGAAGGGCGATCTCGAGTTTGCCCAGCATCGGAACGAGCGCACTCGGGCGAGCTATCTGCCGCACAACTTCGATCCCATCACCGCCGCTGGGCGGTGGCGGTTATTGGAAGGTGACGCAGAGGTGCTGCCAGGGATCTCCGTGCGACTCACCCCGGGACACGTTCCCTTTCACCAGGCGGTGCTGGTGCGCGATCGGGGCGAGACGGCGGTGTTCTTCGCGGACCTGATCCCTACCGTTGCCCATCTCCCGCTGCCCTGGATCATGGGCTACGACCTCGAGCCCTTGCGGACCCTGGAGAGTAAGCGCCGGCTCCTGGCCGACGCCGTTGCCGGCGGGTGGCGGCTGGTCTTCGAGCACGATCCGACGGTTGCCTTGGCGGTGCCGGTGCAGGAGGGAAAGGAGATGGTGCTGCGCGACCTGGTCGAGGCACCTGTGAGGGCGACAGCACCGCTTTCCCGTTGACACTCCGTCCGGGGACCGCTAGCTTCCGCCACTTGTTACAAGCGGGGACGCAAGCTCCCCCACCCTCCGCCTGCCGGCCCGGTGCCGCAGCGCACCCGGGTCCTGGCTTCAGATGCCGATCGGACGGCCTTGTGCCGTCTTCGCGTCGCGGGCACCCGGTTCTTGGAAGGGTGCCCGTTCTTTTTCCCGGTCAGGTTGGAGGCATACGCACTGTCCACAAACGAGCGTGAAAAGCGAATTCGCGTCAATCGCATGATCCGTATCAGTCCGGTGCGGGTGATCACCGCCACCGGAGAGCAGTTGGGGGTGTTACCGATCGAAGAGGCGCTCGCCGCCGCCCAGGACCGCGGCTTGGATCTGGTAGAGGTCGCGCCGACTGCCCGGCCCCCCGTGGTCAAGATCATGGACTACGGGAAGTTCAAGTTCGAAGAGGCCAAAGCGGCGCGCGCAGCGAAGAAGAAGCAGCACATCATCCAGCTCAAGGAAGTCAAGTACCGGCCCGGCATCGACGACCACGACTTCGACTTCAAGACTCGGCACGCGCGCGAGTTCCTGGGTGATGGCAACAAGGTGAAGGTGACTATGATGTTCCGTGGGCGGCAGATCGCCCATTTGGAGCTGGGCAAGGCGGTGCTCGACCGGGTGGCGTCGACCCTGGCGGACGTGGGCAAGATCGAGTCCGAGGCCAGACTCGAGGGCCGGAACATGACGATGGTGATCGCGCCCAGGTAGGCGGACACGACGGACGAGGCGGACAGGGCGGACAAGGCGATAAAGTGGGAAGGGAGCACATCCGGCAGAGACGATCGTCCGCCGGGTCCGACGTGACCGCCCCGTCCGCCCACACAGTGGAGAAGCGATGCCGAAGCAGAAAACCAAACGCGCCGCGATGAAGCGGTTCAAGAAGACCGGAACGGGAAAGCTGAAGCGTTGGCACGCCAACCACAGCCACATCCTGACCAAGAAGACACGCAAGCGGAAGAACCGGCTCAAGAAAGGCGATCTGGTGAGTTCGGCCGACTTCCCCCGCGTGAACCGTCTCCTCCAGGCGTAAGGACGAACCCATGCCTCGCGTAAAGAACGGCGTCGCCCACCACGCTCGGAAGAAGAAGATCATGCACGCCGCCAAGGGTGCCCGTGGCGGCCGGAGCAAGCTCTACAAGGCGGCCAAGGAAACGGCCGAGCGCGCCATGCGGTACGCGTATCGCGACCGCCGGAAAAAGAAGTCCGAGTTTCGCGCCTTGTGGATCACCCGGATCAACGCCGCCGCGCGCATCCATGGCCTGAGCTACAGCCGCCTGGTCGCGGGCCTGAGGAAGGGCGGCGTCGAGATCAATCGAAAGCTGCTGGCTGATCTCGCCGTGCGCGATCAGGACGCCTTCGGCCGACTCGCCGAGGTGGCGAAGAGCAACCAATAGCGCGCCCGCGCCCAAACGTAGTCGCCCGAATGGGGCCGTTCGCGCTCGGCGGGCGGCCCCTTTGACGCATGAGACCCCAACGTCGTACTGGTTTCCGCACCTCATCCCGAGCGAAGCGAGGGATCTTGCCTGGACGCGTATGACCCCAAGGACCGGATATCCCGACCTCGACGAGATCGCGGCGCGAATCGACCGCTTGGCGACCCTACGTGGAAAGGCCCTGGAAGAGGAGGGCATCGCACTGGTTGGTCGTAAGAGTGGCGTGATCACCACCAAGCTCAAGGCACTGGCCACCCTCCCACTTGAAGAGCGCCGCACCTACGGTGCGAAGCTCAACGAGTTGAGAATCCGGGCGGATGCAATTCTGGTCGAGCAGAGGAAACTCGAAGCGTCCGCCGGCGCCTCTCTCGCGCTCGAGCAGGATCTCACCATGCCCGGCCGCCGGCGCTGGGTAGGCGCGGAGCATCCGGTCACCAAAGTGATCGACGAGGTCGTCGAGATCTTCCGCGGGATCGGCTTCACCGTGGCGGTGGGGCCCGAGGTCGAAACCGAGTGGTATAACTTCCTCGCGCTCAACTTTCCACCCAACCACCCGGCGATGGACATGCACGACACGTTGTATGTCGATGCGCCAGCGGTGGAGGGAGAGCCCGGCGGCCGGCTGCTGCTGCGTACCCATACATCTCCGGTGCAGATCCGGGCGATGCAGTCAGCGCCTCCACCAGTGCGGGTCGTTATTCCGGGGATGTCCTATCGGAACGATGCCTTCGATGCATCGCATTCCCCCGCCTTCACTCAGATCGAGGGCCTGGCGGTGGACGAAGGGATCTCCTTTGTAGACCTCAAGGCTACCCTGATTCACTTCGCCCACCGGTTCTTCACGCCCACCACCCAGACCCGGTTCCGGCCGTCGTTCTTCCCATTCACCGAGCCCTCGGCGGAGATGGATGTCGAGTGCCAGCTCTGCGGTGGCACCGGCTGCTCAGCCTGCAAAGGCACGGGGTGGATGGAGATTCTGGGCTGCGGCATGGTGCACCCTGCGGTGCTGGAGAACTGCGACCTCGACTCGGAGCGCTACACCGGGTGGGCCTTCGGCATGGGACCCCATCGGATCGCCATGCTGCGCTATGGCATTCCTGACATCCGGCTGCTGCTCGAGGGTGACATGCGGTTTTTGGAACAGTTTGCGCAGGGCAGAAAGGCATGAGCATGGTGAAAGCATCGTATTTCTCATCCCGAGCTACGCGAGGGATCCGGTGTTGCTGCCACGTAAGTAGATCCTTCGCTGTGCTCAGGATGAGGAGCATTGTGAGAACCAGGAAGCACGTGCGACCCGTGACCCGTGACCCGCGACCCGCGACTAGATGAACATCTCCCTGAATTGGCTCCGAGATTTTCTTCGCCGTCCGCTCGATCCCAGGGACGTGAGCCAGCGGCTCGCCATGCTCGGTGCCCCGGTGGATGCCGTCGAGCCGGTGAATCCGGGCCTCGAGCACATTGTGGTGGCCCGGGTCCTGGAGGTCTCGGCCCATCCCAATCCCAAGTTCACCAAGGTCCGGATGACTCTAGTCGACGACGGGACCGGTGAGCCCAAGGCCGTCGCCTGCGGAGCATCCAACGTGACCGCGGGCAAGCTCTATCCCTTTGCGCGGGTCGGCACCAGGCTGCCCGGAGGCAAGAAGGGCCCGATCGAGATCGGCAAGCGCGCCATTGGCGGTGTCACCAGCCATGGCATGCTCTGCTCGCCGGCCGAGCTCAATCTGTCAGAGGAAAGCGAAGGAATCTTGGAGCTCGAGACCGATGCCGCACCGGGCACGCCGCTGCTGCAGGTCCTCCCCATCAGCGATAACCGTCTCGTGGTGGACGTTGGCCCAAACCGTCCCGATCTCCTCTGCCACAAGGGCATCTCCCGGGAGCTCGCAGCCTCGTATCAAACCCAGTTTCGACTCCCGCTCATCCCTGGTGGGGAGCGCGTCGATGTCCCGGCTCCTCGTCGGGCCGGCGACAGCGGCTCGGTCGGTTCGATTCGCCTGAGCATCGAAGATCCCGATTCCTGTCCCCGCTTCCATGCTGCCCTGGTTCGCGGAGCGACCGTCGGCCCCTCACCCGAGTGGCTCCGGCGACGGCTAGAGTCGGTCGGCGTGCGGTCCATCAACAACGTGGTCGACGCTACCAACTACGTCATGCTCGAGCTGAATCAGCCGATGCATGCCTACGACGCGGCGCTCCTGCGTGGCGCGACGCTCATCGTGCGCCGGGCACATGCCGGTGAGCGGCTCACGACACTGGATGATGTGGAACGGGCGCTCACCCCGGAGATGATCGCGATCGCTGACGCTGACGGAGTGATCGGTTTGGCCGGCGTCATGGGCGGCGCGAATACCGAGGTGAGTCACCAGACTCGCGACGTCCTGCTCGAAGGCGCCTATTGGAACCCGACCCGGATCCGCAGCACCCGGCGCGCACTGGGAATGAACACCGAGGCGAGCTACCGCTTCGAGCGAGGCATCGACCGATGGAGTGGAGCCGATGCCATGCGCCGCTGTGTCGAGATCATCCTGGCCACCGCGGGGGGTGAACTGGCCGACGCGCCCCTCGATCTCTGGCCGGTGCCGTCCAACCCGCCACGGATCTTCCTGCGCCCGTCCCGCGTCGCCCAGGTTCTCGGC
Organism: Gemmatimonadales bacterium; assembly: GCA_044867445.1. GTDB lineage: Bacteria > Gemmatimonadota > Gemmatimonadetes > Gemmatimonadales > GWC2-71-9 > CAVVWJ01. The sequence continues at coordinate 11,617 of JBIOUY010000300.1, read as the reverse complement.
CTCGAGCTCCCCTGGCAAGTGATTGAGCAGCATCTCACCGTCATCGGAGCCGTCGTGGTTTCCAAACCAGAGGACGGCCGCATCGCTGTGGACGTGCCGGGCTGGCGTCCCGATCTGGTCCGCGAAATCGACCTGATCGAGGAGATCGCTCGGATTCACGGGTACGACAACTTCCCCTCTGACCTGCGGCCGTTCCGCCTGGGTAACCTGGGAGAGGCCGAAGTCGAGCAGGTGAGCTCGAGTGTGCGGCGCGGGCTGGTCGAGCAGGGACTCTTCGAAGTAGCGAGCCTGCCGCTCGCGCCACCCGACGGGGAGGCCAGCGTTCGCTTGCTCAACCCGCTCTCTGCGGAGAATGGGTATCTCCGGCGGCGCCTGCTTCCGGGACTGGTGCGACTGGTGGAGGCGAACTGGGCCAACCACGTGTCGGACGTACGATTGTTCGAGATCGGGACCACCTTCTCCGCCGCCCCCGCCGGCCAGCGACCGACCGAGGAGCGTCGGGTCGCGGGGGTGATCACCGGCCGGCGCGAGCCGGCGCATTGGACTGGGAGCGGCGAAGCCCACTTCGATCTCTGGGACCTGAGGGGCAGGTTCGAGGCCGCCATCGCACTGGCGATTCCGAGCGCCGTGCTACAAGTTGAGGAGAATGCGTGGGTTGCCCGGGATCCCGACGGTCGCGTGGTCGGGGAGGCCGGACCCCTCGCGGCTGACGCTCCTCCTTGGGCGGCACCGCTCTTCGGGTTCGAGCTGCTGCTCGATCCGACCCCTCGACGTCCGAACCGCTTCGCGCCTCTGCCCTCGACGCCTTCGTCTGAGCGGGTGCTGGCTTTGCTGCTTCCCCAGGGCGTCGCCGCGGAAGAGGTCGAGAATCTCCTGCACCGGGTCGGCGCGCCGCTGTTGCAGCGGACGGACATCGAGAGCGACTACCGCGGAGCCGAGCTACCGGCCGGCATCCGCAGTGTCGCCTTCCGGCTCACCTTCCGGGCACCGGACCGGACGCTGCGCGACACTGAGGTGGACGAGGTCGAGACCCGTCTCCTCGCCGCGCTCTCGGGCGAGCTGGGGATTCGGCGACGTGACGCAGGGAACCGTGGCGGAGGATGACCGTGCCATATACATACGAGCGCCCAGACATGAAGGCGCTGGGCGATATGGAGCAGTTGCTCCAGCATGTCTTCGACGAGTTGGCGGGTTGGCGCCGGCGAACTCTCCGGGCCGAGGCCGAGCTGCAGGAGGCCCGGGCCAGCGGTGGGGTGCTGGCAGGACCTCAGGTCAAGGAGGCCCGCCAGCGCGTGGTGGAGCTGGAAACCGAGAATCAGGCGCTGCGCCAACGCATCGACGCTGCCCGTGATCGTTTGCGGGTACTCGCGGCTCGGCTCTCGTTCCTGGAGCAGCATGGTGGAGGAAACGCCGCGTGACCACAGCGAAGAATGCGGTTCGTGTGACCATCGGCGGTGAGGAATTTACCGTCCGGTCCGAGTTGCCCCCGGAATACACTCGTGAGGTCGCCGCCTACCTCGATGCGGCGCTCAAGCGGGTACGGGACGGCCTCCCCACGGTCGAGGCTCACAAGGCGGCGATCCTCGCCGGGCTCGCCATTACCGACGAGCTATTTCAGGCGCGCCGGGGCGATCGTGAGCTCGCCGGCCGGCTCTCTTCCATGGCGGATCAGCTCGCGCGGGTTCTCCCCCCCGCCAAGCGGGGGAGCCGAGCCGCCACGACGTAACGGACATGCCTCCGGTACTCCAGACCCTCCTCGTTCCCCTTCTCGCCGGGGTCGCCGCCGGATTCGGTGTCGCCCTGGTGTTCATCCTGCTCTACACCAGAGCCCAGCGTCGTGCGGCCAACAGCGTGCTCGCTGCTGCTCGGAACGAGGCCGAGCGAATCCGTGCCGAATCGACCCGGGAGGCCGAAGCCGTCCGGTCTGAAGTCCTGCTTGGCGCCAAGATGGAAACTCTCAAGCTACGGGAAGACCTGGACCGGGAGATCCAGCGCCGACGTGAGGAGTGGGAACGGCTGGAGCGCCGGGCGGATGAGCGAACCCGCGCCCACGAGCGGAAGATCGAGGAGGTGGATGGCCGCGAGCGCGGCTTGAGTAAACGGGAGGAGGCACTGGCGCAACGGGAGCTGAGCCTCCGAGCTCGTGAAGGCGAGGCCGACCGGATGGCGCAGGAGCAGCGCAAGAAGCTGGAGCGCATCGCCGGCCTCACCGCGGAGGACGCGCGACGGGAGATCCTACAGCGGGTAGAGGACGAGGCGCGGGGGCAGGCCGCCGCCTTGGTGCGTGACATCAAGGAGCAGGCCAAGCGCAGTGCCGACCGGGACGCCCGCCGGATCATCTCGATCGCCATCCAGCGGCTGGCGGCGGAGCACACCGCCGAGAGCACCGTGGCCGCCGTTGCTCTCCCGAGCGATGAAATGAAGGGGCGGATCATCGGGCGCGAGGGGCGAAACATCCGAGCCTTCGAGACCGCGACCGGGGTGGACGTGATCATCGACGACACCCCGGACACGGTGATTGTGTCCTGCTTCGATCCCATTCGTCGCGAGGTGGCTCGCCGCGCGCTGGAGGCGCTGATCCAGGACGGCCGGATTCATCCTGGGAGAATCGAGGAGATCGTCGCCAAGGTGCAGCAGGAGCTCGAGGCGCAGCTGGCCGAGCTGGGAGAGCAGGCGGCTTACGACGCCGGGATTCACGGCCTCCACCCCGAGCTGATCAAGCTGGTCGGGCGGATGAAGTACCGGACCTCGTACGGGCAGAACATCTACGATCACTCGAAGGAAGTCGCCTGGCTGGCCGGGATCATGGCCGCCGAGCTGCACCTCGACGTGGCCTTGGCCAAGCGGGGCGGGCTGCTCCACGATATCGGCAAGGTGCTGACCCACGACAACGAGGGCACCCACGTCGAGCTTGGCGTCGAGGTGGCTCGTCGTTTTGGCGAGAGCGCGGCGGTAATCAACTGCATCCAGGCCCACCACGACGACGTGCCCCACGAGAGCGCCGAGTCGGTGCTGGTCCAGGCCGCCGACGCAATCAGCGGTTCGAGGCCCGGTGCTCGGCGGGAGGCGTTCGAGACCTACGTGAAGCGGCTCACCCGGCTGGAGGAGATTGCCAATGCCTTCCCCGGCGTGGAAAAGAGCAACGTGATCCAGGCGGGACGGGAAGTGCGAGTGGTGGTGACGCCGGAGCGGATCGACGACACCGCTGCGGCCCAGCTTTCCGAGACCATCGCCCGCAAGATCGAAAACGAGCTGCAGTACCCGGGGCAGATCAAAGTGGTGGTGATTCGGGAGACCAGAGCCGTGGGCTATGCCCGATGACTGCGAAGATTCTCGACGGAGCGCCCATTGCCGACGCGATCCGCGCGGAAGTTGCTCAAGCGGTCGAGCGTCACCGGGCAGCGGGTCGGCAGCCAGGGCTCGCCGTCGTCATCGTGGGAGAGAATCCAGCTAGCCAGGTCTACGTGAAGGCCAAAGGGAAGGCGTGCGCCGAAGCGGGCATGTACTCCGAGACCGTTCGCCTCCCGGAATACACCACCGAAGCCGAGCTCCTGACGACGGTGGATCGGCTGAATGCCGACCCGCGGATCCACGGCTTCCTGGTCCAGTTGCCGCTGCCGGGCCATATCAATAGCGAGCGAGTGCTGAACCGGATCGATCCTCGGAAGGACGTAGACGGGTTTCACCCGGTCAATGTCGGGAAGCTGGTCATTGGCGATCCAACCGCACTCAAGCCGGCCACGCCGTTCGGGGTGCAGGAGATGCTGCTCCGCTCGGGCATCGATCCGAAGGGAAGCAACACCGTCATCGTGGGGCGGTCCAATATCGTGGGCAAACCCATGGCCAACCTGCTGATCCAGCACGGCCGCGGGGGAGACGCAACGGTCACCGTGTGCCATTCTAAGTCGCGCGACCTGCCGGCGGTGTGCCGGAGCGCCGACCTGCTCATCGTGGCGATGGGGAAGGCCGAGTTCGTCACCGCGGACATGGTCCGGCACGGAGCGGTGGTGGTCGATGTGGGGATCAACCGGGTTAACGACCCATCGCAGGCCAAGGGGTACCGGCTCGTGGGAGATGTGGCGTTCGAGCCGGTATCGCAGGTGGCATCGGCGATTACCCCGGTGCCTGGCGGCGTCGGCAGGATGACGATCGCGATGCTGCTGCGGAATACTTTGCAGGCGTTTGAGCAGCAGTGAGGACCGAGAGGACGGAGAGGGCGGAGAGGACGGAGAAGACGGGAGGTTGCAGGGACGCCCCGGTGCCGAGGACAGAGGCGGTGACTGAGGCTATTCCTTTGCGTCCTCTCCGCCTTCCGTCATCTCCGTCCTCTCCGTCATGCAGCTAGGTTACGTCAGGAGCTGATAAGAAAGCATGGCCCTTCCTTACTCCCAAACCCCCATCTCTCTCACCGATGAGGTTTGGTCGGTCACCGAGTTGATCTCCACCGCCAAGCAGGTGGTGGATGACGGGTTCATGCCGCTCTGGGTGCGGGGGGAGATCGGGCAATGCAAGGTGTGGCCCAGCGGTCACTGGTACTTCAATCTCCGAGACCGTAAGAGCCAGGTCCGCTGCTGCATGTGGAAGCGCGAGGCGGAGCGTGCCGGGTCCCCGCCCAAGGACGGGACCGAGGTCTTCGTGCTCGCCAGGCCTGCCATCTACGAGGCCAAGGGCGAGTTTCAGCTCACCATCTACCGCCTCATCCCAACCGCAGCCATCGGCCGGCAACAGCAGGAGCTGGAGCGAGTCAAGGCGGCGCTGCACCAAGACGGCCTCTTCGATCCGTCCCGCAAGCGGCCGATCCCTCAGTTCGCTTCCACCATCGCCATTGTCACCAGCACCGCCGGCGCGGTGCTGCGCGACATCGTCACCGTGAGCCGGAAGCGTTGGCCCTGCGCTACCCTGTTGGTGCTCGACGCTCGGGTACAAGGCGGCGGAGCAGCGGGGGACTTGAGCCACGCGCTCGGGCTGGTCAACCGACTCCCGAATGTGGATCTCTGCATCCTGGGCCGAGGCGGCGGCGCTCGCGAGGACCTGGCCGCATTCAACAGCGAAACGGTTTGCCGAGCCTTGGCTCGGGTGCGGGTTCCGACCATTTCGGCGGTCGGGCACGAGACCGATGTTTCTCTCACCGACATGATCGCCGACCTGCGAGCCGCTACCCCATCTGCAGCCGCGGAGCTGGCCCTGGCCGACCGCCGCGAGGTGCTCCGCCAGCTGGATGACCTCGCGGCTCGGCTCGCCGGTGGGCTCACTGGGCGCACCAGGCTGGCAGTGGAACGGCTGCGGCGGACTACCGACCGCTTGGAAAGCAGCATGAGCGCCGTGCTCGAGCGCCACAGGGAGGCCGCCGACCGGCTGGCCGCGCAGTTGGATGCCTTGAGCCCGCTCCGGATCCTGGACCGCGGCTATGCCGTCCCCGTGGCGCCCGATGGCAGAATCCTCAAGCGTCGCTCCGATTTTGTGAGCGGCGCATCTTTCCGTTTGCGGGTGACGGACGGCGACGTCCGCGCCAGGGTGGAGTAGCCCATGACAGCATCCATTGCCGATGACCTGACCCGGCTCGAGGAGATCGTCCGCAAGCTGGAGGCGGACGAAGTCGAGCTCGACGCCGCGCTCGCTCTCTTTGAGGAGGGCGTGGTGCGCCTGCGCGCGGCGCGCGACCGGCTGACCCAGGCTACCCTCAAGGTCCAGGCGGTGCTCGAGGAGGCTGGCGATCTCCGGCTCGCCGATCTCGATGGCTGAAGCCGCCCCTTCCAGGGCAGGCCCAGCGGCGGCGACCGAGCTCTTATCCGAGGCGCGTGAGCAGATCGACCAACTCCTGGACCAGTGGGCCGGCAGGTTACAGAAGGAGTTGGGAGCGAAGCAGGGCGAGGCGCTGGCCTACGCCCTGCGCACGCCGGGAAAACGGGTCCGTGCCGCACTGGTGATCTCCTGCTACCGTGCGGTGGGCGGCCGGGCGACCGGGATCGCAGGTGTGGCCGCAGCGGTCGAGACGGTTCACACCTATTCGCTGGTGCACGACGATCTCCCCTGCATGGACAACGACGACCTCCGGCGAGGTCGCCCCACCACGCACCGCCGCTTCGACGTTCCCACCGCTACCCGTGCCGGCTATCTCCTCGTGCCGGTGGCGGCACGAGTACTCGCGGCGGCCGCGAGCGAGCTCGAGCTCAAGCCGGCAACGCTCGGCCGGATGGCCGGGGAGCTGTTCCAGGCCGGCGGCGTCGAAGGCATGGTCGGTGGTCAGTGGCTCGACCTGGAGGCCGAGAACCAGACGCTCCCCCTGTCAGAGCTGATGGGAGTTCACCGGGGCAAGACCGGCGCGCTCATCCGGGCCGCTTGTACCTTGGGCGGCATCGCCGCGGAGGCGGATGATCGGCAGGTCTCCGGGCTCAGCGCCTATGGTGAGGACATTGGGCTCGCCTTCCAGATCGCCGACGATATCATCGACTGCACCGGCACCTCCGAGGAGCTGGGCAAGACTGCGGGACGCGACATCCAGCTGGCTAAGTCCACCTACGTGCGACTTTTGGGGATCGAGCGGGCCCGCGCGGAGGCCGAGCGGCTGGCCGGAAGCGCGGTCGCCCACCTCGAGCAAGCCGGCATTCCCTCCGCCGCATTGGGTGCCCTGGCCGGGTATATTGCGAGCAGGAATTCGTAAGCATCGTTCCGGGCGAGCGCCTTGGCCCATCATCCCGAGGGAGCGAATGCGACCGAGGGATCTGCTCAGCGGTTTTTCGAAGCCGGTAGAGTAGGTCCCTCGCGGAGTTTATCCTGAGCGCCAGCGAAGGGCTCGGGATGACGGGAAAACACCATACATCTGAACCCATGACCCTACTCTCCACCATCCACGGCCCCACCGACCTCAAGCACCTGCGCCGCGAGCAGCTCCCCCAGCTGGCACAGGAAATTCGCGAGCGGCTGATCGAGTGCTGCTCGATGACGGGTGGCCACATTGGGGCCAGCCTGGGGGTGGTGGAACTCTGCATCGCACTGCTCTATGAGTTCGACTCGCCAGCCGACAAGATCGTATGGGACGTGGGCCACCAGGCATATGCCTGGAAGCTGCTCACCGGACGCAACCAGTCGTTTCCCACCTTGCGCCAGCGCGAGGGGATCTCCGGCTTCCTCAAGTTGAGCGAGAGCGAGCACGATCAGTTCGGCGCGGGCCACGCGGCCACGGCGATGTCCGCGGCCTTGGGCATGGCCACCGCTCGCGATCTCAAGGGCGAGTCGCACAAGATCGTGGCGGTGGTGGGCGACGGCGCACTCACCAGCGGGCTCTCGTACGAAGGAATGAACAACGCCGGCCATTCCGAGCGGGACATCATCCTGATCGTGAACGACAATGGGATGTCCATCTCACCCAACGTCGGCGCGATCAGCAAAACCCTGGGCCGGATCGTGGCCGACCCGCGCACCAACCGGCTGCGGGAGAAGATCAAGTCGCTGACCTTCGCGCTGGGCGGCGTTTTCGGTGAGGGGGTGGTGGACTTCGCCAAGAACGTGGAGGAGAGCGTCAAGAATCTGTTCTCCCCCGGCATGCTGTTCGAAGAGCTGGGCTTCCGCTACTTCGGGCCGATCGACGGGCATGACCTCCCCAAGCTGTGCGATACGCTGCGGTTCGTTCGTGGGATGACCGGCCCGCGGGTGATCCACGTGATGACTCAGAAGGGCAAAGGCTTCGCCTTCGCCGAAGCCAACCAGGAGAAGTGGCACGGGCTGGCGGCGTACGATCCCATCACTGGCGAAGCCCGCAAGAAGGCGAGCGGGCCGCCGACCTGGACCCAGATCTTCGGTGACGGGCTTGCCGCGCTTGGCTCGGAGTATCCCAATCTTGTGGCGGTCACCGCCGCGATGCCCTCGGGCACCGGAACTAACCTCTTCCAGAAAGCGCATCCGGAGCGGTTCTTCGATGTGGGGATCGCCGAGGGGCATGCGGTGACATTCTCGGCCGGGCTCGCGACCCAGGGGATCAAGCCGGTCGTCGCCATCTACAGCACCTTCCTCCAGCGGGCCTACGACAACCTGATCCATGACGTCGCGGTGCAGCACCTGCCGGTCACCTTCTGCTTGGACCGCGCCGGGCTGGTGGGTGAGGACGGGCAGACCCACATGGGTCTGTACGACATCGCCTACCTCCTGGCGGTGCCGGGCATGACAGTTACGGCGCCCAAGGATGGCGACGAGCTCATCGGCCTCCTGCGGACCGCGATGCTACACAATGATGGTCCCTTCAGTACCCGCTATCCCCGCGACAAGGCGCCGTCTGAGCCTCGCCGCGCCTCGGAGATCCCACCCATTCCCTATGGCACGTGGGAGCTGCTGCGCCGCGGGAAAGAAGCCGCCATCCTCGCGGTGGGTACTATGGTGCTTCCGGCGCTGGGTGCGGCGGAGCTGCTGGCCGCGGAGGGAATCGACTGCGCCGTGGTCAACTGCCGCTTCCTCAAGCCGCTCGACAGCGCGATGCTGGAGTCGTTGGTGCAGCGGCATCGGATTTTCGTCACGGTGGAAGAAGGCACCATCGTGAACGGCTTCGGGGCCTATCTGTCGGAGACTCTGCAGACGACCCATCCCGAGGTCCGGGTGGTCGCCTTGGGCATTCCCGACCGGCTGATCGAGCAGGCGCCTCGCGCGGAACAGCTGGAGCTGTTCGGGCTCACGCCCGCGGGCATCGCCCGGCGCATCGCGGCACTGCAGCACGAGGAGAGTCTCGAAGCCCGATGAAGGTCGGCGTCGTCGGAAATCCGCGCTACGGCGACCTCGCGTCGGTCCTGGAGCATGTAGCGCTCCAGGCGCCCTATCGAGGGATCACGCTCTACAGCGAGTCCAGCCTGGAGCGCTTCTGGACTCGGGAGATTCCTCCGTTCGATGAGGCCGAGCTCGACGCACTGATCACCTTCGGTGGCGACGGCACGCTTCTCCGTGCCGCCCGTTTGCTCCGCTCCCGCGAGATCCCCATCCTCGGCGTCAATCTCGGACGAGTCGGCTTCCTCACCACCGCCACGCGGGAAACCCTGGAGCTCGCGCTCGATGCGCTGGTCGCCGGTCGCTACGTCACCGAACGTCGGCAGGCGCTGCAGGCAGCCATTAAAGGGGCCAATGGCGAGGAGCGCTGCACCCAGATGGCGGTGAACGATGTCGCGGTCCATAAAGGCGGGGTCGCCCGCGTCATCCGAGTACACGTCTACATCCAGGGAGAGGACGTCGGGCCCTACAGCGCCGATGGCATCATCGTCGCCACACCCACCGGCTCGACCGCGTACAGCCTGAGTGCCGGTGGACCAATCGTGGTGCCCGGTGTCGAGGCGATGGTGGTAACGCCCATCGCGGCCCATACGCTCGCGGTTCGCCCATTGGTGGTGCCCAGCACCTATCGCATCGTGATCGAACCGATGCCCGGGTGGGCCGATGATCTTCTGGTTTCCTTCGACGGCCAGACCGGCACCACACTCTCGCCGGGCGACACGGTTGACGTCCGCCGGGCAGATCATCGTGTGTGCCTGATTCGCATGGGCGGCGATGGCTTCTTCGCCCGGATGCGGCAGAAGCTGCATTGGGGAGACTTGAGTGAAAGGGAAGCGGTGAGATAGGTCGCTGGTCTTTAGTCTTTGGTCTTTAGGGTTTGGCTTCGGTGCTACGGTCAGGAACCACGGACGATCGACCAACGACTAACGACCAAAGACTCCCAAAGTTTCGACGCACTCGCACGCTATGCTCTCCGAACTCCGCGTCCGTAACCTCGCCACCATCGCCGATGTGACCCTTCCCCTCGGCGCGGGGCTCAACGTCCTCACCGGTGAGACTGGAGCCGGCAAGTCCATGCTGGTCGATGCGCTCGCGCTGCTGTTGGGTGAGCGTGCCGCCAGCGGTAGCGTGCGGCCCGGGGCCGCGAAGACCATCGTCGAGGGCGCCTTCGAAGGGCTCGATGCCGCTACCCGCCACCGGCTCGAGTCGCTGGGCCTCGACGTGGAGGAAGGCCGGGTCGTCATCCGGCGCGAGGTATCCTCCGAAGGGCGCTCCCGGGCCTGGGTCAACGGCAGCCCCACCACAGCCGCGGTGCTGTCCCAACTCGGTGCTCTCCTGGTGGACCTCCACGGGCAGCACGAGACCCAGTCGCTGCTGCACGCCGACGCGCAACGCGACATCCTTGACGCGTTCGCCCATGCCGAGGCCGAGCGCGCCGCCGTGAGCGCGGCGCACGCGACATTGGCCTCGCTCCGAGCGGAGGAGGCGTCGCTGGTGAGTCGCCGGGATGAGGTCCGCCGGCGGGCCGACTATCTCCGCCACGTTGTGGAAGAGATCGACCGGGCTAAGCTCAAGCCGGGCGAGGACGAGGCGCTGCAGCTCGAGGCACGGAGGCTGAGTCAGGCGGGCGCGCTGGCGGAGCAGGCCCAGCGCATCGTGGATGCTCTCGAGGGCGAGGCGAGCAATGGGCTCGGCGCCCTGTCGCTCGCCGATCGCGCCCTCACCGCGTTGGAGCGGGTCGACCCATCCACTTCTGCCTGGCGCGAGATGCTCGACTCCGCGTTTGCAAATGTCTCCGAGCTTGCCCGCCTGGCATCCGCCTATGCTTCCGAGGTCCAGGAGGATCCCGAGCGACTGGCCGAGGTGGAACGACGCCGCGATCTCATCTTCCGGCTGGCGCAGAAGTACGGTGCCACGGTTGAGGCCGTGCTCGCCACCGGCGACCAATCGGCTGCGGAGCTCGAGCTCCTCGACACTGCCGAGGTGGACCTCCGCGCCCTCGCAGCCCGGCGTGCGGCCGCCGAGGGCACGCTCCGCGCCGCGGCCGGCGCCCTGAGTGAGCGCCGTCGCGAAGCGGCTGACCGCCTGGCGCGGGGAGTCAACCGGCTCCTCCCGCATCTCGGTCTTCCGGGTGGGAAGATCGCCGTCGTGCTCGCGCCGCTCTCCGAACCCGGCGCGCAGGGGCAGGAGAGCGTCCAGTTCGACGTCCAGCTCAATGTGGGACTCGAGGCGAAGCCGCTTGCGCGGGTTGCCTCCGGCGGTGAGCTCTCTCGACTGATGCTGGCGCTCAAGGTCGTATTAGTGCGGCACGACGCCATCGCCACGTTGGTATTCGACGAGGTCGATCAAGGCATTGGGGGCGAGACCGGTGCGCAGGTCGGCTCGGCGCTAGCCGAGGTGGCCGAGCGGCACCAGGTGTTGGTCATCACCCATCTGCCTCAGATCGCCGCCCGGGCCGACCAGCACCTCGTGGTTTCTAAGCAGCCGCGTGGCGGGATCGCGACCAGTGATGTTCAGCTGATTCACGGTGAGGATCGGGTCGCCGAGATTGCCAGGATGCTCGGCGATACCGAGGGCGACGCCGCACGGCGCCATGCGGTGGCGATGTTGAAGGGCGGTAAGGCGGTACGGCGGTAACGCGGTATGAGTAAAGAGTGAGGAGTAAGGAGTGAAGAGTAAGGAGTGAGGAATAACGAGTGAGGAGCTCCTTACTCCTCACTCTTCACTTCTCACTCCTCACTTCTCACTCAAAACAACCCCACATACACCCGCAGACTCCCCCGCAGCCGATGCGAGTTCGGCACGATCCCCCCGCTCGCCGATACCACCCGCTCGTAGCTCCAGGTCGCATCTACCGGCAGACCTGTAG
>JBIOUY010000299.1:0-36675 GCA_044867445.1 Gemmatimonadales bacterium | reverse complement strand
CGGCTGGCCGAGCTCTATCGACTGGGCGAGGTGCTGCACCGCGGCGAATCGGGGTCGGGCTACGAGCTCACGGTGCGCTTGGATCCATCGGAGGCCGCGCGGCTGCGCCACGAGGGTGTCGGAGTCGAGGAGACCCCGCGCGAGCAGGAGCTCCTCCGGCGGGCGAGCGGAGCGATGTGAACTTCAGCCCTTTGGCGAGATCGCCGCTGCAGCGGGCGGCGCTGGGGTGACGCAAATCACTGATCCCAACGCGGCCGGTCCGGTAGGCTGCTGGGTCGATGCGAGACTCCGAGAGGAGTGCGGAGTCGAGGAGGTCTGAAATGCGAATCCACTGGAGCGCTCTTTGGATCATGATCGCTGTGATGGCCGTGGCAGTGGGCTGTGGCAGCTACAGCGCGCCCAACAATCCGCCGTCAACACCGGATAGCACGGGGAGAGACAGTATGCCACCGCCATCGCCACCGCCACCGAATTACAGCGGGAACTAGCTCAGTTGGGTGGTGGAGCGCAGATAGCAAAGGGGCGGCGACCGAGAGGTGCCGCCTCTTCTGCTGCTTACGCTCGAGCAACGCTTTGGCCGGTTTCATCCGCAGAATCCGCAGAGAAGTAAGAAGTGAGCAGTGAGAAGTAAGCAGTGAAGAGTGAGCAGTTAAAGCAGTGAGCAGCGGGTCCTCATCCCGAGCGCAAGCGAGGGACCTGCTTCCCGGTCATCGAACCCGGGTGAGTAGGTCCCTCGATCGCTTCGCTCTCTCGGGATGAGGACCGGTACGTTGATCCTCACTTCTCACTCCTCACTCCTCACTTCACGTCTCACCTATCACGTCTCACCTATCACGGCCTCACTTCCCGTTCTCTCCGCTCAGCACCTGCTCCAGGACCAACCACCGGTTCATACCGGCGAACTTCTGGTGCATCTTGGTGATCGGTGCACCGCCGGGAGCCTCGTCCTCTTCGATCTGGAGATCGGCCAGCGCGTCGATCCCACTCTTGAGGAACTTGCGCAGGCCTTTCTCCATCGCCATGCCGGCCGTGCGGAAGTTGAACAGAGTCGAGAACTGCAAGGTGAACCCCAGATCGGCGAGCTGCTGGTTGGTAATCAGCGTACCCGCCTTCTTGTCTTTCCCGAAATACAGTGACGGCGAGAGGTTGAACCCGAGCATCTGGTTGGGATAGTACTTCCGTACCCCTTCGGCGAACTCCTGGGGCTGTTCCAGGCGGGTGTTATTGAATTCAGGCCAGATCACGTCCACACCGAGCTCGGCCGCCTCCCACGCGTCCTCGATCGCCATCTTCACCCCCCCGGGCTCCTGGTCCGGCAGCGCGCCGTCTACGGAATCGGTCCGGGCGATGATCACCACGTCTACCCCGGTCGCCTCCGCAGCAGCCTTGATCGCTTTGAGCTTGGCCAGCCACGCCTTCCGGGGGACCAGCACCTTGTTCCGCTTCTGCTTGCCGACGTTGACGATGTGTCCGCAGGTCCGATTGGAAGGGTCCTGGTTCTCCAGATGGACACCCGCAGCCCCGACCCGAATCAGCTCGGTCGCCAGGGTGAAAGTCTGGGTCGAACCTCCGAAGCCCGCCTCCATGTCAACAAAGGCGGGGGGAGCCTCCAACAGCTCCTTGCCCTCAGTGTCGTACCAGTGGGTGTTCCGGGCTCCCTCGATCCCCTTCCGCATCTCCAGCACCAACTCGACCATCTGATGGGACTGGTAGATCCCGATGTCGGGGTACATGCTCTTGGTAGCGGCGAGCTGCCAGCCGCTGCCGTACAGAGCCTTGAAGCCCAGCCGGGTCATGATGGCCGAGGAGAAGGCGTCATAGGCCCCGGCGGTATGGAGGAAGCTGCCCTTGGCCTGAGCTTCACGCAGCAAGCGCCGGAGCTTGTCTGCTGGGACCTCGGCCTCGGGTGGCGCGAATAACTTGTTCACCAGGTCAGCGGGGTAGGTGACGTTAGGGAAAGCGGGGGCATTCGCAGTTGCCATTAGGCCGTCTCCTTCCAATGGATTGCGGTGCCCGATGCTGGCGCTCCGCCACGCGCCTCGGCGCGAAATCGCGCGCGGGACCGGTAGGTTTGTGAAACTATTCACAAGATAGTAAGTTGCTCCAGATCACGCCAGGCCTGCGCCAGCAGAAGCAACTCGGCTACACGCAATTCCTTGCAGGTACACGATCTGCTTAGATTGCTGGCGGTTTTCAACCCCTGGGACCGATGCCACCGATGTTTCTAACTAAGCCGCTCGTCAAAGACCGCAAGATTCGCTTCGCCCTGGTGGGCTGTGGCCGGATCTCCGCCAACCATTTTGATGCCTTAGACAAGCACGCCGAGCGGGCCGAGCTGGTCGGGGTTTGTGACATTGACCCCGAGGCATTGTGCCGGGCCGAAACGCGGACTGGGGCACGTGGGTTCCGCAGTCTGGAGGCGCTCCTGGCCGGCACCGACGCCGATGTCGTTATCCTGGCGACGCCGAGCGGGCTCCATTCCGATGAGGCCGTCCAGGTGGCGGCCGCAGGCCGACACGTGATGACTGAAAAGCCCATGGCCACCCGCTGGCAGGACGGGAAGCGGATGGTCCATGCCTGCGACCAGGCAGGGGTGCACCTCTTCGTCGTGAAGCAAAACCGGCGAAACGCCACCCTGCAGCTGGCCAAGCGCGCGGTGGAGAAGGGCCGGTTCGGCCGGATTTACATGGTCAACATCAATGTGTTCTGGACCAGGCCCCAGTCCTATTATGATAGCGCACCCTGGCGAGGCACGTGGGAATTCGACGGCGGCGCGTTCATGAACCAGGCGAGCCACTATGTAGATCTGCTCGATTGGCTGGTCGGCCCGGTGGAGAGCGTCCAAGCCTACACCGCGACCCTCGAGCGCAACATTCAGGTGGAGGACACCGGGGTAGTCAGCATCCGCTGGCGCACCGGGGCTCTCGGTTCGATGAACGTGACCATGCTGACCTATCCCAAGAACTTCGAAGGGTCCATCACCATAATAGGGGAAAAGGGAACCGTTCGGATCGGTGGGGTGGCCGTGAACCGCATCGATCATTGGGAATTCTCGCAGCCTGATCCGGATGACGAGCTGGTCGAGAAGGCCAGCTACGATACCACCTCGGTCTATGGGTTCGGTCATCCACTCTACTACGACAACGTGATCAAGTCGCTTCGGGGCGAGGCGGTGCCCGACACCGATGGACGTGAAGGTCTTCACTCTCTCGAGATTCTCATCGCCACCTACTTGTCGGCCCGGGATGGCAGACGGGTGGCCCTTCCGCTGGAATACTAGCTTCCCCACTCGACGCCAACGGGGCCAGAGAGCCATGGGCACTTGGGAGTACTATGGAAAGCACCATCCGTACTATGGGGTGCTCTCCTACAGTGAATTCCGAGCCGGCGTGCTCGACGAGCAGGCGAAGCAAAAGTTTTTCGCCTCGGGCGTCGAGGTCGTCGACAATTTTATTGCGCATGCTGAGAAGGCCTACGGTCCGCTGCGCTATGGAACTGCGCTCGATTACGGTTGCGGAGTCGGTCGACTGACTCGCAGGCTCGCCGAACGGTTCCGGACGGTCATCGGGGTCGACGTCGCGAGCGAAATGCTGGAGGAAGCTCGCCGGAACTTGTCCGGCTGCGAGAACGTGACCCTGGAACAGGCCGGCTCAGAGTCCACCACGCCACTCGACTTCGTGCTCAGCAAGATCGTCTTTCAGCATATCCCCGCGAGCGAGGGCTTCCCGATTCTGGAACGGCTGGCGACCCGGCTCTCTCCTGGCGGGGTCGGGATCCTCGACCTTCCCGTTCGCTACACCGGCGGACGCGTGCGCCGTGCCCTGAGCGCGGTGCGCAGTCTGCTACCGGCTCGCGAGCCGGTGATGCCGCTGCACATCTACAACCTTTCCAAGCTCGAGGCCATGCTGAGTCGAACGGGCTGTGAGATGCGGGCCGAACTGTCCCCGACGCCTGTCTTCGAAAAGGCGGTCGTGATCTTTCGCCGGAAGGAGCAACCTTCTCTGTGACCGGTGTGCTCGGCTGCGCTCGGTACCGGACCTGACGCGATGAGCGACTACCGGGAGCGGTTCTACCGGAATTATTACAGTACCCACATCGTTCCCCGGGAAGGGAAGGTCACCCTGGATGGCTTTCGAGCCCGGGCGGGAATGTACGACCGCGTGTGGGGAAAGCTCCTGCCGCCGGACAAATCCGCTCGAATTCTCGACGTCGGCTGCGGGAATGGGAGTCTGGTCTGGTGGATGCAGCAGCGTGGCTACCATGAGGCCGGTGGGGTGGATGTCAGCGCGGAGCAGGTCCGGGTGGCGCGAGAACTCGGGGTCCGCAACGTGGAGGAAGCCGATCTCTGCGGCTATCTCGCCCAACGCGTGGGTGCCTTCGACCGGCTCATCTTGCGCGATGTGCTGGAACACTTTCCTCGCGAGTTGATCCTGGAAATCCTCGACCTGTGCCGGCGCGCCCTTCGATTCAAGGGCGCGCTTATCGTTCAGGTGCCGAATGCGGAAGCGCCGCTCTGGGGGCGAATCCGCTATGGGGACTTCACCCACGAGATGGCCTTTACCGAAGGAGCCATGCGCCAGCTGCTCGCGGTTACCGGCTTCGACGGTGTCAGCTTTCATCCGGCCGGCCCGGTGCTGCATGGGTTGAGAGACGTTCCCCGCCAGATGCTCTGGAAATGCGTCGAAGCGGTCTACAAGCTGCTCGTCTTCGCCGAGACCGGTCGGCGCCGAGTCATAGTCACGGAGGGCCTCATCGCGGTCGCCACGCCGCAGTCGTCCGCTTCCGTCTCGGAATGATGCCCGCGCCCTCGGGGGCCCGTCCGGGAATCCTCCTGATCGGTAATTATCCTCCTCCCTTTGGCGGTGTCCCCAAGCATCTGGAGGACCTGGTACCCTATCTGGTCCGGCGCGGGTGGGACGTACACGTCCTCTCGGCCGGCACCTCGGGGATTGAGCTGGGTGACGGCTTTACCGTCTACAAGGATCCGCGACCGGCCTTCACCCGGCGCCTGGCAACAGGCTGGTTCCTGGTGCGCTCAGGGTTTGCCGGCCGCGCCGGGCCCGCGCTAGCGGCCAGCCGCCGACTTCCGCTCTCGCTTTGGCCGGCCATTATGACGCGCGTGAGCTTGGCGGCAAGGATCATCGAGCAGGCCGATATCCGGGTGATCAGCGCGTACAACCTGGTGACCGGAGCGCCGGTCGGTACCATCGCGTCCGAGATGTACCGCATTCCCCTGGTAGTAACCAACCTGGGCGAGATCTACAGCCACCGAGCGCTGATCGACCGGCAGCTCCCGATGGTTCGTCACGTCACCCGTGTCGCCACCGTACTGACCTCGCTCACTCGTCACTGCGCCGACAGCTACCGTGAACTGGGGCTCGCCCCCGAGGTGCGGGTGCTGCACTATGGAATCGACCGGCAGCGCCACGTTCGGGCAAAGGACGGGGGCGGGGAAGCTGTGCGGGCGCGATTGGGCATCACGCCCGGCGCACCGGTCGTACTATATGTGGGCCGATGGGTACGAGACATGGGACTGCACGTGCTCCTGGACGGACTCCCTGCGCTCCTGGCGGCCTCAGAATCGATTCACGTTCTTATTGCCGGCGCCGATGGAGAGCTCCGCTCAGCGGTCGACACTACAGTGGCGCACTGGCGTGGGCGTGTGTCTGCCGCCATGAACGTCCCGGAAGAGGAACTGGCGGATTTCTACGCCGCCGCGACCCTGGTGGTGGCACCGACGCTCGGTGCCCGTGCCTGTGGGAGTCTGGCCTCCGCGGAGGCGATGGCAGCGGGCAAACCCGTAGTGGCGAGCCGCGTGGGAGGAATACCGGAGTACGTGCACGACGGCGTGACTGGGCTGCTGGTGCCCCCGGGCGATGCCCCAGCGCTGGTGCAGGCGGTGCTCGCGCTCTTGAGAGATCCTGAGCGTCTGTGTGACTTCGGGAGACGAGGCCGCGAGCGCGTGGCGGAGCTGTTCGACGCCGAGCGCACCAATGCGCAGCTCGAACGTGTATTCCGTGAAGTGGCGGACTCCCGATGATCTGGTCCGTACTGCAGCAGGTAGGCGGGCAGGTGGCCACGATGGTGGTCTTCTTCGTGCTGGCTGCTTTGCTGCCTCCGAAAGACTTCGGGTTGGTTGGCATGGCGGGTGCCTGGCTGGCGGTGCTGAACGCGTTCTGCGAAACCGGCTTCGGCGCGGCCGTGATCCAGCGGGAGCAGCTGCGACCTGATCACCTGAGCTCGACCTTCGGGATCAACGTCGCAGTGGGCGCGGGGCTCACCGTCCTGGGGGTAGCCCTGTCCTGGCCCGCGGCAGCCTACTTCCGGACGTCTGAACTGCAACCGGTGATGGCTGTGCTCTCACTCGGATTTGGGGTGCGCGCCTTCGGACTCACCCAAGCAGCGCTGGCGCAACGGGAGTTGCGGTTCCGAGCGCTCGCGGTGCGAGATCTCGTTTCCAGCATCGTCGGTGGAGCCACCGGGATTGCTCTCGCGCTTGCCGGCTATGGGGTGTGGAGTCTGGTCGCAATGACCCTGGTGAGCTCAGTGCTTGGCACCGCGATGCTGTGGCGGCTGGCCCGCTGGCGGCCTCGCCGTCGGGAGATGTCTCGCCGAGCCGCGGCCGAGCTATGGCCCTTCTCGTCTCGCATGCTGGGGTTCAATCTGCTGAAGGCGCTGGTGCAGAATACCGATCGGCTCATCATTGGCCCGGTGCTCGGAGTTCACGCGCTGGGATTGTACACCTTCGCCACCAAGGCGGTCATTTTCCCGGTAACAACCTTCGTCGGCGCCATGGGAGCCTACCTCTTCCCCAAGGTGGCGCGACTGCAGGCGGACCGGATCAAGGTGCGAGCCGTGTACCGGGCAGTTCTGATCGCCATCCTGAATGTCATTCTCCCCGGTCTGGCGGCCGTCGTAGTGCTGGCCCCGGCGGTGGTCCCGCTTCTGGGCACGCGCTGGACCGGAGCCGCGGTGATCATACAGGTGCTCACGGTTGCTGCCTTGGCCCAGGCAGTGATCGCGCCGGTTGGTCAGTTGATGAAAGGACTGGGCCGGCCGGGCTGGCTGATCCTGTGGTCCATCGGCTTCACTCTACTTACCGCTGTCGCACTCTGGATCGGCGCTTCTTGGGGTCTCACCGGCGCCAGCATTGCTTATGGCATTGCTCACGCCGCAGCATTGCCGCTCATCTTCTTCATCGGATGGCGACTTACCGGGCTAGGCGTGATGGACCTGGTTCGGGTATCCTGGCGACCCGCCATCGGCGCAGCGGTGCTCGCGGTTGGTCTCGCGTTCCTGTCCCGTTTCGCCGCCGGCCGGAGCCAGCCGGCTCTGGTGGTGGGCGTCTTGAGCGCGGGTGCCGTTTATCTCATGGCTCTGGCTCGGCTCAACCCCGAGTTTGCCGGCTTGGCTGTTCGGGAGCTGCGGAAGCTGCGGGTCTCGGGCGAGCAGTCCGCCGCGGTGGTGGCAACGGCTTCTCGGGGCTAGGTTTCCCCCCTCGGGGCCGGATATCCCGGTCCCACCGTGTCTTCGTAAGGGGGGCCATGTCTAGCGAGTGGTACCTGCCCGAGCGTCCCAGCGCTGGCCAGGCGCAGGACGCGGTGCTGCATACCCGCAACAAAATCATCCTCGCGGACTTCGCCGCACCCAGCTTTCGCGCGCGTGCGATCCGGTGGCTCTGGAACCACTTCGCCCTGCTGCGGAACTCGGAGCTGGGGCGTAGCCGTCCGGCAGTGGTGCTCTCGGAGCGGCTCATCGAGAATGCTCTTCTGCTTCGGGAGGTAGATGGCTCGGTTCGCAAGGCGCTCGATTTCGGTGGGTTCGAGTCCACTCTCCCGCTCGCGCTGGCGGCCCTGGGGATCGATGTGACGGTTCTGGACCAGCGGCGGTACCCCTTCGAGCACGAGCGGGTCCACGTCCTTCAGCACGATATTCTCCAGCCTATCACGTCGCTCCCGGCAGATTTCGATCTGGTCTACTCCATCTCGACCGTCGAGCATGTCGGACTCGGGGCCTACGGCGATCCTGCTGCCGCGAACGGCGATGCGCGGGCAGTATCCCATCTGTGGGAGAAGGTGCGGCCCGGCGGCCGCCTCTTCCTGTCGATGCCCGCGGGCGAGCCGTCAGAACAGCGAAGCTACCGAATCTACTCTCCGGCAGGAGTGCGGGCCCTGTTGCCCGCCGCAGGCGAAATCCGTTACTTCCGCAAGATCGGGCGGCAAGGCGTGTGGCGAGAAGCTTCCGAAGCGGAGATTTCCGGCCATCGATATGAGAATCCCTCGGCCGAGTTTCCGGTGGAAGGCGTCGCCATCGCCATCGTCCGGAAACCGGCCACCTGATCCCTCGACTTACGCAACTCCAACCCCCAACCCAATTGTCCATGCGCTCCCTTGTCATCGATGGCGTCCACCTCTCCGACGATACTGATTGTTTCGTAATCGCCGAGGTCGGCCACAATCACCAGGGCGAGGTCGAGAAGTGCAAGGAGCTCTTCCGCGTGGCGAAAGAGTGTGGAGTCGACGCGGTCAAGCTGCAAAAGCGGGACAACCGTGCGCTCTATACCCGGGCGATGTACGACAAGCCGTACGACAACGAAAACAGCTTCGGCGCCACCTACGGCGAGCACCGTGAGGCACTCGAGTTCGGGCGGGATGAATACCTGGAGCTCCAGCGTTACTGCCGGGAGATCCGGCTCAGCTTCTTCGCCACTGCCTTCGACGTCCCCAGTGCGGATTTCCTGGCTCGCTTGGACATGCCGGCCTACAAGATTGCGTCGGGCGACCTCAAGACCATTCGGCTGCTTCGGCACGTGGCAGGCTTCGGCAAGCCGATGATCGTGAGCACCGGCGGCGCGACGATGGACGACATCATCCGGGCCTACGACACCATCGCGCCGATCAACCCGCAACTCTGCTTCCTGCAATGCACGGCGGCGTACCCGGCCTCACCGGAGGAGCTCAATCTCAAAGTGATCAGCACACTCCGGAATCGCTTTCCCGAGCTTGTAGTAGGGCTCTCGGACCACGAGAACGGGATCGCGATGGCGGTGGCGGCCTACGTGCTCGGAGCGCGGGTGGTGGAGAAGCATTTCACCCTCAACCACACCTGGAAGGGCACCGATCACGCCTTCTCGCTGGAGCCGATCGGCATGCGCAAGCTGGTGCGAGATCTTCGGCGGACCCGGATGGCGCTGGGCACCGGGCTCAAGTGCCCACTGCCATCTGAGCTCGGCCCACTGCTCAAGATGAGCAAGAAGTTGGTGGCGAGCCGACCTCTGCCGATCGGCCACGTGCTTACGGCCGAGGACGTGGCCATGAAGTCGCCGGGCGATGGCACGTCACCCCATCTGGTGGATCAAGTGCTCGGAATGACGCTGACCCGGCCATTGCAGCCCGACGACGACATCACCTTCGACATCCTGGTGCAGGGAGAGGCAGGGTGACCACTCCGCCGCTTGCGGGCCAGGTGGCGGTCGTCACCGGTGCCTGCGGCCGGCTGGGTCCCATCTGGTGCGAAGCCCTGCTCGATGGCGGCGCCACCGTGGTTGGCCTCGACTTGCCCCAGGCCGCGGCTTCAGAGCAGCTGAGCGGGCTGCAAAACAGAGTTGGGAAACGGATGCGGTTGCTCCGCGCCGATGTGCTGGACCGGCCTTCGCTGCTTCGGGTTCGGGACCAATGTGAGACTGATGGAGGTCCCCCAACCATCCTGGTGAACAACGCCGGGATCGATCAGCCCCCCGGTCCGGCCGCCACCTACCGCTTGGAGGACATTCCGCTCGAGGTGTTTCGCGGCGTGGTGGAGGTAAACCTCCTCGGGGCGTTCCAAGCCATTCAAGTGTTTGGACCCGGCATGCTCCGGGTAGGCAAAGGCTCCATCATCAATATCGGCTCGCTCTATGCCTCGGTCTCTCCCGACGCCCGGTTCTACGACCACCTCCCGGCTGATCCCCCCTTCCTCAAGCCACCCGGCTACGGCGCCTCCAAGGCAGCCCTGGTCAACCTGACTCGCTATTTCGCCGCTCATTGGGGCCCTCGTGGCGTCCGAGTGAACGCCCTTTCCCCCGGCGGCGTCGAGGGAGGGCAGGATCCGGAGTTCAAGCGCAAGTTCATGGCACGCGTGCCCTTGGGACGCATGGCGGCTGCCCAGGACCTGCGTGGCCCGCTTATATTCCTCGCGTCCGATGCCTCGTCGTACGTCACCGGCGTCGAGTTGCGAGTCGACGGCGGGTTCACGTCATGGTAGGAGCTAGCGGAACGCCTTGCCCCATATCGTCGATCTGAGCCTGCCTTCGCTAGTTCCCAACTTCATCAATGGTCAGGAAGTGTCCGCGCTCTCGGGGGAGCGTTTTGAAAAGCGCGCCCCCGCCGACGGCCGCGTCCTGGTTGAAGTGGCCCGATCCCGCGCGGAGGACATCCGGGGTGCCGTCGCCGCGGCCCGCTGCGCCCAGCCCGCCTGGGCCGAGGCGACGGTCGTGAGCCGGGGCGATCATCTCCGGGCCATCGCGCTGGGTCTCCGGGAACATCAGGATCAGGTCGCGAAGCTCGTCGCCACGGAAACCGGCAAGTCCCACAAGGATGCCCGAGCCGAGACCGGAGCCGCTATCGAGATGGGGATGTTCCTGGCGGGTGAGGGAAGGCGCTTCTACGGACGGACCACCACCAGCGCCATTCCCAACCGCACGGCGCTCACGGTGCGCCAGCCGCTTGGGGTAGCCGGACTCATCATCGCCGCCAACACCCCAATCGCCAATGTCGCCTGGAAGGTCTTCCCCGCGCTCCTCTGTGGGAACGCGGCAGTGTTGAAGGCGGCGGAGGATACTCCCCTGAGTGCCTGGGCCTTCGCCCGCATCGCCCGGGCGGCCGGGCTGCCTTCCGGCCTCCTCAATGTGGTACACGGCTTCGGCGAGGAGGCCGGCGTACCTCTGGTTGAGTCTCCCGATGTCGATCTGATCAGCTTCACCGGGTCCACCGTCGTCGGACGGTACATCGCACAGGCCGCCGGCGCCCGGCTGGCGAAGGTCTGTTTGGAGCTGGGCGGGAAGAATCCGCTCATCGTCTGCGACGATGCCGACCTCGATGCAGCGGCCGAGGCGGCCATGCTGTCGGCCTTCAGCAACGCCGGCCAACGCTGCGCCGCAGGCAGCCGGATCATCGTGTTCCATTCCGTGTATCAGGCATTCAGGGAGCGGCTGCTCGCGCGGGTGGCGCGGCTCCGGGTCGGCTGCGGGGACGAGGACGACTTTGGCCCGGTCATCAACGAGGGCCAGCTCACCACGATGTGTGCCGCGATCGAAGCGGCCCGCCGGGAAGGTGTGACAGTCCTGACCGGCGGGCGCCGGCTCACCGGACCAGGTTACGACGGTGGATATTTTCTGGAGCCCACACTGCTGGAGAACGCGTCACCAGAGTCATCCATCTCACGGTCCGAACTGTTTGGGCCGATTTCGGTGCTGTACCAGGTGCCGGACTTCGATGCAGCGCTCCGTTTGGCCCACAACTCGCCCTACGGGCTCACGGCCTCCATTCACACCGGGAGTATCCACCGAGCCATGGCTTTTCTCGCCCGCATCCGCTCCGGGGTTGCGGTTGTGAATGGGGCGACCTATGGCAGCGAGCCGCATATGCCCTTCGGAGGCTTGGGTGACTCCGGTACCGGCTGGCGCGAGGCCGGCACCGAGGCGCTCGACGTGTACTCCGAATGGAAGACCGTCTACCTCAATTTCAACCCGCGTGCCGTCTGAGTACGCCGCGGTACCGACCTGCTTCGCGTTGGTCCCCGCCCGCGCCGGATCGAAGCGAGTCCCGGGCAAGAACATCCGTCCGTTGGCCGGGCATCCGCTGCTGGCCTACACCATCGCGGCCGCTCGAGAGAGCGGGGTCTTTGCCGGCGTAATCGTCTCGACTGATTCGCCCGAGATCGCGGAAATTGCCCAGTACTATGGTGCAGAGTCGCCCTTTCTTCGGCCGGCAGCCATGGCGTCCGATGTATCCCCCGATATCGAATGGGTGCGCTACACCCTCGAGACACTGGACCACGCGGGGCGCCGCAGCGACTGCTTCTGCCTGCTCCGTCCGACCAGCCCGTTTCGCCAGGCTGCGACCATTCGTCGGGCCTGGCGCCACTTCCTCGGTGCCGGAAAGGTCGATTCGCTGCGGGCCGTGGAGCTCTGCCGGCAGCACCCCGGGAAGATGTGGGTCATCGAAGGGGAGCGGTTGACCCCGCTGCTTACCGATGGCCCGGCCGATCCTCCGTGGCACAGCACACCCTATCAGGCGCTTCCCAGGGTCTACATCCAGAATGCCAGCCTGGAGATCGCCTGGACTCGCACGGTAACCGAAATGGGGTCCATCGCCGGACGGCAGATCAGGCCGTTTCTGACCGAGGGGTACGAGGGCTTCGACGTCAATGACCCGCGAGACTGGTGGTACGCGGAACATCTCGTCGCCACCGGAGAGGTGGCGCTGCCTTCCGTATCGGTCGCGCCATGGAGCGCCACAGGCGCGGCGACGCGCTGACCATGGCCCAGCTCTTCCACGTCCCGGCTCGCGAGTTCGAGCGCGTACGAGGGCTTCGAGCAGACCCGGTTCAGTCGGCGGAGCTGTTTGCGGCGCTCTGCCGAATCAACACGCTCTACATGATCTGCCGCGCGGGGTCGGGTCATATCGGGAGCAGCTTCAGCAGCCTGGATATTGTCGCGTGGCTCCATCTGCAGGAGCTAGGGCCGTCGGACCGATTCTTCTCCTCCAAGGGGCACGATGTTCCGGGCCTCTACGCCCTGCTCATCGCCCTCGGCCGCCTGCCGTTCGACAGCCTGCACGCACTGCGCCGGCTGGGAGGCTTGCCGGGTCATCCGGACGTGGCAACACCTGCCATGGTGACCAATACCGGCCCATTGGGAATGGGGATCTCCAAGGCCAAAGGGATGGTGCGAGCGAACCGGCTCGCCGGGCGGCAGGGAAGAATCTTCGTGATGACCGGTGACGGCGAGTTGCAGGAAGGGCAGATCTGGGAGTCATTGGCGACGGCGGTGCACGAAAGCATGAGCGAGATCACCGTCATCGTGGACCACAACAAGGTCCAGTCCGACACCCTGGTGTCCGCGGTCAGTGACCTGGGCAACCTGCTGGGAAAGTTCACCGCATTCGGCTGGCATGCGGTTCGCTGCGACGGGCACGATCTCTCCGCTCTGCGTGACTGCCTGGGCCGGCTCCGCGGGGTGACCGATCGTCCTAAGGTGATCGTCGCGGACACCATCAAGGGCAAGGGGGTCTCGTTCATGGAGCACACCGCGATCCCTCCGGGAGACCGGTACTACCGCTTTCACAGCGGAGCCCCCGACGACGCCACCTATGCGAGAGCGGTCGCCGAGCTCATCGCTACGGCCAATGCTCTCCTGGAACAGGCCGGCCAATCGCCACTGGTCCTGGAAGAGGCCCCAACTCCCCAACGGCCCGATCTCCAGGGCGCGCAGCGCCTGGTCGCGGCGTATTCCCGGTCACTGGTCGCTCATGCGGAACAGGATCACCGGATCGTTGCCCTCGACGCGGACCTGGTGCTGGATACCGGTCTGATTCCCTTCTCGGAACGTCTCCCAGGCCGCTTCATCGAGTGTGGGATTGCGGAGCAGGACATGGTCTCCCAGGCGGGCGGACTGGCGCTGAGCGGGTTTCTCCCTGTGGTCCACTCCTTCGCCTGTTTTCTCTCCACCCGCGCGAACGAGCAGATCTACAACAACGCCACCGAGCGACGCAAAATCGTGTACGTCGGCTCCCTCGCGGGGCTGTTGCCGGGGGGTCCAGGGCATTCGCATCAGTCGGTCCGGGACATCGCTGCTCTCGCTGCGATTCCTGGGCTCACCCTGCTGCAGCCCTCCTGTGAAGAGGAAGTTGAGCTCGCGGTCGCCTACTGCCTGAGTCAAGCCGAGGAGAGCTGCTACCTGCGGTTGGTTTCGATCCCTTGCCGGGTTCCCTACAGACTGCCGGCCACCTATCGCCTGGAGCGCGGACGGGGTATAGCTCTGACTGAGGGCACCGACGCGGTTGTTTTCGGATATGGCCCGGTCTTGTTGAGCCAGGCCTGTCAGGCGGCGACTCTGCTGCGGGAACGGAACGGATTGGGGCTGCGAGTGGTCAATCTGCCCTGGCTCAATCTGGTAGACCCCAATTGGTTGTCCGCAGAGGTGAGCGGCGTTCCCCACGTGTTCACCTTGGACGACCACTATGTGAGCGGAGGCCAAGGGGAGATGCTCTCCAGCCGGCTCGCCGAGCTTGGCCTCAGCTCCGGGGTGCGAATCGGCCGCTTCGGTGTCCGGTCGATTCCGGCTTGTGGGCAGAACGACGAGGTGCTCCGTGCCCACCGGCTCGATGCCGAGTCACTGGCCATGGACTTCGCTGCGGCGATCGCGGGAGGGCCTCCCGATTGATGCTCGTCTTCTGGGATATCGATGGTACCTTGCTGGTGACAGGTCGTGCGGGGATCTTCGCCTGGGAGGACGCCTTGAAGGATGTTCTCGGGATCGTGGCGGATCTCTCGACCTTCGACACCGCCGGTTATCCCGACCACGGGATCGCCCGACGGCTCCTCATGCAGTACGGGCGTGTCGACCAGCCCGGTTCCCACCTGGTGCAGCAGTTCGTGGGCCGCTACGAAGACCACCTTCCTGCGTCGCTCAGCCGGAAAGTAGGTCGCGTGCTCCCCAATGTCGCGGAAATTCTCACAGCGCTCGAGCGAGAGCCTGATGCGTGCTCCATGCTGCTCACCGGTAATACCCGTCGGGGTGCCCAGGCCAAGCTGGCGTACTACGGTCTGGAGCGGTTCTTCAGCGGAGGAGCCTTTTCCGAAGACGATGGAGAACGCGCAGCCATTGCGTGGCGAGCGATCGACCAGGCAGCGGTATCCGGCCGGCCCGGCGCCCGCGACAACAAGGTCTTTGTCGTCGGTGATACTCCTCACGATATCCGCTGTGCCCAGGCGATCGGTGCTCGAGCGGTGGCCGTCGCGACCGGTCAATACTCCCTGGCTGAATTGTCGGCGGAGGCTCCCTGGAAGACGCTGCGGGAGCTTCCGCCCGCCGGCGAGTTCCTAGCCCTGCTGCAGGAAAGCGCGGTGGTCGCCGATGCCTGAGCCGACGATCCTGGCGGCCGCTCCGTTCCCGCTTACGCTCCGGAATTTTGTCGCTACCGGGCTGGCCGGCGAGCTCACTCGGCGTCACCGCGCAGCCGTGCATTTCGTCACTCCCTATGCCCAGGCCCAGTTCGTCGACGCTGAGGGGGTTTGTTATCCCAACCTTTCGGTGCGGTCGGAGCCGGGGCCGAACGGAGTGCCGATGGTGGGTGGCGTCACTCTGCTGGATCGGGCGCTCAAGAGCGTCCATCTCACCGGCTTCGCGCTGGAGTATCCCGACGGAAGCCTGCAGAATCTCGAGCTCAGCCGGAGGCGTTCACCTCAGCGAGTCGTGGCGTACGCTCTCACCAGGCTCTTTCCCCGGCGGTCGTGGTCGCGGCGGCTGCTTCGACAGCTCTACGCGCTCTATCGGCCGAACCGCGCGGAGCTTCGAGCGGCGTTCGATCGGGTTGGTCCCTCGCTCGTTCTGATCGCTTCGCCCGGACACTACTGGCTGGATCACTTCGTGATCGATGAAGCACAGCGGCGCGGGATCCCGACGGTCTGCATCATCCTGAGCTGGGACAATCTCTACTCCCGCGGCCCGATGAGTCGCCGGCCCGACCACCTCATGGTGTGGAGTGAGGAGATGCGACGTCAGGCCGTGGAGGTGCATCAGTTTCCGGCCGATCGCATCAGTGTCGTTGGGCCGCTGCAGTTCCGCCTGTACCAAGACCCGCCCACGGACGCGGAAGTTGCTTCGATGCGGGCCCGGATCGGATTGGGACCCGCGGAGCCATTTCTGGCCTATGTGTGCGGGGCGCGGACTGCACAGTATGATGTTGAAGACGTGTTGGCGCTGGCGGAGCAACTTCAGCGCGGCCCGTATCGTGGTCTTCGGTTAGTGGTCCGGCCCCATCCTCAGGCGTCCCGAGAGGCGTATCAGCGGCTGGCCGAGCGGGGAATCCTGCTGGATCGCTCGCCCGACTTGACCAGCGCCCGAACTCGGCCCGAGGCGCTGGATACCGACGCGATCCGGCAGATGGCGAGTCTGCTCAGTGCGGCCCGTTTTGTGGTCAGCAGCTGGGGAACCACGGCGCTCCTCGAGGCATGCATCTTCGACACCCCGTCGGTACAGCTCCGCTGGATGGACGCGGTGCAGCGTTCCGCTCCGAACGAAGTGCGGTTGGTGCGAGACTTTCAGCGATACATTCACATGCGCGCCTTCGATGAAACTGGCGCGCGTCCGTACTGCGATCATCCCGACGAGTTCAACGCGACGCTGGCCGAGCTGGAGGCCCGGCGGGACGAATACTCCCGTCGCCGTGCGCTGGCAGTGACTCGGCTGACCTGTTTGCCACTAGGCGGGGTCATTGATCGAGTCTGCGACGTCATGCGCCCCTTGCTGCTCGGCGAAGCGCCTTCCCAAGGTCGCGTCGTCGCCTCCCGGTGAGCTTCTTCGCCCTCAGTGTTCTGGTCTATGCCGGCCTCACCTTCTGGCTCAGCAGCCGTGTGGCTGGCACGACGACGGAATGGGGCTACACGCTCGTACACCTCGTGGTCGCTGCCGCCATCAACGCCCATCTGCTTTGGGTCGCCAGGCGACGGCAGCTCTCATTTCTAGGATCCGCTGCCCTGGGCTTGCTGGTCCTGAATCAGATTTACTTCACCGTCAACGGACTCAAGTACTTCTCCCCCATCCTGCTCTATCCCCAGTTCGACCTCGGTCTTCGCGCCCAGTTCCTCGGTTCGCTCGCGGGCGCGGCTGTGCTGGCGTTAGCCGGTCGGCTCCTATTGACGCAGCGCGGTCCACGGACGGAATCGATGCGCGCCTGGCTCCGGCGCCACTGGCCGGACGTCCGCCGACTCATGATCGCGTCTGTCATCGGCTCGACGGCAGCAAAGGGAGCTCTGGTCCTGCTGGGCTACGGTTCCAGCTACACTGAGACTCAATACTACGAGCACGCAGTCCGGAGTTACGGGGATTACTTCATCCTTCTGGCAAACGATACGCTCGGCGGCCTATCTCTGATCCTTGGCATGATGTATCTCATGCGGCCCGCCGGGTGGGATCGTCGCAGGCCGATTGCATGGGTCATCGCGGTTGCGGGCGTCCTCCTCCACCTGGGTTATGGTGTCCTGTACCTCAAGGCTCGCGCGGTCCTCCTGGTCTCAGTTGTCATGTTCGCCCTGGCAGCGGAAGTGGTTTCCCGCAAACGCGCCGCGACTGTGCTCAAGGGGATGTTCATTTGCCTACCGGTCTTGTCCTTGCTGGGTCTGCAGCTGACCCTGTTAATCGGACGGATCAACGTTCCGGAGGAGGCTGGACTTCGTCTCGCAATTGGGGCGATCAATCGCCGGGCAGACATCACCGACTTTGCTACAGCGATGGTGGTGCAATCCAAGGGTCAGGCATATGATCCTGCGATTGTGCCGGAGTCGGTGCTCAATGCGATTCCTCGGTTCCTCTTCCCGGATAAGGATGCGGTCGTGCGGGACGTCTATTCCGATATCCTGGAGCAGAAGTTAGGATGGCCTCGCGGGTCGGGTCCCGACATGACGGCGGACTACCAGGACTCCATGTTCAGCGCGGGGATCATGTCCTTCGGGACTATCGGGTTCGTGCTGCTACCGTTGATGTTGGTGTGGGTGTATGGCGTGTTATCTCGGTTTCTCGAGCGCTGGCTGCGAGGGCCGGCTTACGGACTGGCGCTGATCGCCTTCACTCAAACTGCGATTCACATCGAGGTCGAGTGGGCGGCGATCCCCCTGAACGTGCGGCAGGCGCTCTCCACCGCGATCCTCGGCCTCGTCCTCGTGGGGCTGGCACGCATGCTCCATGATGTGCTCGTGGTCGCGACCAGGACGCCGCCGTTGCCTGTGGGTGGCGGGCCAAGAGCCCAGGCGTCGAGGGGGAGATGATCAGTCGGCAGTTCACCGATGTGCTGACCTGGGAGGAGAAGGCCCGGCTCAATCCGCTCTGGGCGGTTATGTCCGTGCCTGACTTCGAGCAGGCTGATGCTGATCCGAGTCACTGGAGCCGGGAGCAGATTGACTTGTTTTTCCAAAAGGGCCGCCTTTTGTTCGAGGTATATCTGGCGCCAATCCTGCGGCGTGCGGGCCTCGAGCCGAGTCGTACCCGGGTATTTGAGTACGGCAGCGGGATGGGGCGAATTCTGCGCGCCGTTCATGAAGCTGGGTATGATGCGGCTGGCGTCGATATCTCACCTACGATGCTCCAGTACAGCCGCCGCTTGGTTCCCGAGGTTACGGACCTTCACCTGGTTGGGTCAGATGGCCGGGTGCCGCTCCCGGACGCATCTGCTGATCTGGTCTACTCATATGCGGTACTCCAGCACATCTCGAAAAAGAGTCTGGTGCGGCGCGCAGTTGACGAAATGTGCCGAGTGCTCAAGCCGGGCGGGTATCTTCGACTCCAGTTCCAGCCGGGCTCGATGCCGTTTGGCTCCGCACCGAAGGAGTCAATGCGGGCGTTCAATTTCGAAGATCGCAGTCTGGTACTGCGCTGGGTGAAGCTTCAGCGGCGTTGGCAGCTGCCGAGCTGGATCCCCCGACTTCCTGTCGCGCTGCTTCGGAGGCATTCGCATTGGGCAGGCGTTCCTTTGGGCTGGCGAACCATGCGGCGGTATTTGGCTGCCGGTGGAGTACGACTGGTCAGCCTGGAACGCGATCCAGTCGCCGACTGGAACAGCGTGTGGATTCTGGGACGTAAAGACCTGTGGCGATGAGTTCCGCTAGCCCGCCCGGTGACTCGATACGCGTGGTGGTAAACGCACGGAGGCTCGCCGGCCCGCGGTCGGGCACCGAGATCTACATGGAGCAGCTCCTTCTGGCACTAGGCCGGACTCAGCCGGCTGAGCTCGTGGCATGCACTTGCGAGCCGCTCGCGGGAGAGATCGCCGGTCGCGTCGAGGAGCGACTGCTGCCCCTCCGAGGACTTCGTTCTCACCACCTGACCTCTCAGCTTCGCAAGCTCTGGTTCGATCAATGGGGTTGTCTTCAGGGTCTTCGGGGCAGAGAGGCACTGCTCTTTCATGGCCTCGATGGATTGATACCTCGATCGCTTCGCCCCCGCGATCGTGCCGTAGTGACGGTTCACGATATGGCCTCCGCAGTGCATCCCGAGCTCTTCGATCCCCGAACTCGGATGCTGTACCGGGTGCTTTGGCCCTATATTCTCCGACGAGCAGATCGCATCATCGCTGTCTCCCGATGCACGGCAGACGATCTGACTCGGCTAGCTGGAGTTCCTGCCTCCCGAATTGAAATCGTATATGCGGGAATCGATCCGATCTTCACGGACGATTGTCCGGCACCGACACCACCGGTGTCCGGGCCCTATCTGCTGGCGGTCGGAGGAGTTTCGCCACGTAAGAACGCGCGCCGCTTGATTCGGGCCTTCACTCGCTGGCGGGCCGGCTCGGAACGGCGGAGTAGCCATCGCCTACTGGTCACCGGAACCTCGCTCGATCCGGAGTTTGCCAGCGGCAGAGAGGCCGCACCCGAGGGCGTAGAGGTGCTCGGCTATGTCGATCGACGCAATCTCCGCAGGCTCTTTGCGGGAGCCGAGGCGTTTCTGTACCCGGCGCTGTACGAGGGTTTTGGCCTGCCGATTCTGGAGGCGATGGCGTCCGGTGTTCCAGTAGTGACCTCTCGAACCGGTTCGGCTCCAGAAGTCGCCGGCGGAGCCGCGATCCTGGTCGATCCCTTCGATGAGAAGAGCATCGCAGAAGGCATCGAACTCGCGACGAATCCGGATGAAGCGGATCGGTTGCGTACGTTGGGCAGTGCGCGAGCTCGCCAGTTCAGCTGGGAGAAGGCGGCGGCAGAGACGTTCGAGATCTATCGTGCGCTCGGACGCTGACGGTGGGACGCCAATGGCGGATATTTCTCAATGCCGGCAACGTCACCGGGAGCGGTGCCTCGGTCCTGGTTGCCAATCTTCTTCCCGAGCTGTACGCCGCTGCCCCTGACGCGAAATTCATCAGTCTGGTGCCTGATGCCCCAGCACTGGTCGAGGCAGCCGCAGCGGCGAATGTTCGAGTCGTGATCCGGCCGCGGCGACAGGGTGCCTGGAATGATCTGACCCGATTGGCAGATCTGCACGGCGGGCTGTCGCGCGCAGTTCGATCTCACCGAGCAGACGTCTGCCTCACTCTGGGCGACCTGGGCCCCGGTCGCCTGCCATGCCCCCACGTGGTGTTCTTGCACAATCCCCTGTTTGTCTACTCACCAGCGGATCTCGCCGGACAGGATGGCTGGTCGCCGGCCAAACGTCGGTACATGCTGTGGCAGTTCCGACGCTGTCTCGCCGGATCACACGACGTCATCGTGCAGACCCCGGTGATGCGGTCTCGCCTGGCGGCGACCTTCGGCGGCATTGCGGCGGGGGTGCACGTCATTCCTCAGCCGGTTCCCCGCCATGTCGCCGGGGGAGCGGGTCGGCCAGGCCGATCACCCGTGGCGCGATGCAACAAACCGATTCGGCTGCTGTTCCTCGCCGCCCACTACCCTCACAAGAATCACGTGATACTCCCGGCCGTCGTGGCTGAGATCCGGGCTCGCGGGCTCGGCAGCAGGATCCAGATCTTCGTGACCCTGGGCGAGCAGGCGCCCACCTCGTTTCGCTCCGCGCTCACCGCCAGCGCGGACCTCGTCACCGATCTGGGTCCGCTGGCTGCTAGCCAGGTACCCGAAGCAATGGCTGACGCGTCAGCCCTGTTCCTGCCTACCCTCTTGGAGAGCTACGGCCTGATCTATCTGGAAGCGATGGCGTGTGGTCTGCCGATCCTGACCTCGGATCGAGATTTCGCGCACTGGATCTGCTCCGACGCTGCCCAGTACTTCGATCCGCTCAACCCTGGCTCGATCGTGGACACCATCGTGGCCTTACCCGAATTCGCGCGGGAGATGATCGTTGCTGAACGGGGTCGGGCGCGTTTGCGACAGCTTCCCTCCGGTTGGCCGGAGGTGGGCATTCGGTTTATCGAGGTGCTCCGGCACGCCTGTCACCCGGCCGCATCCGTCTCCCAGGGTTCTGGAAGCGCCCCTATGTTCCCGGCGTGCTGACCAACCATCGAGGGGCAACCCGTCGCCTTCCTAACTCAGTTCTGGTCACGGGGGCGAGCGGGTTTGTTGGACAACATGTCTGCTCGGCGTTGCTTGCTCGAGGCGTTGCCGTTCGGGGCCTGGTGCGCCGAGCGGACGGGGGATTGCCTGCCGGAGTAATTCCGCAGCTGGCGAGCGGTCTGGACGACCTCGGAGCCGTGCGGCAGGCGATGGCGGGGGTCGAGGGGGTGATCCATCTCGCCGCCCGGGTCCACCTGGCCAGGACGTCCGGTGACATCGAGGCCTTTCGTAAGGTCAACGTAGAGGGCACCAGATCCGTGTTGGAGGCGGCGGTCGCCGCCGGGGTGCGCGATTTCGTGTTTGTCAGCACGGTGAAAGTCATGGGAGAGACTCGCGATGAGCCGTGGACGGAGGATATGCCTGCCGTTCCGGTCGACCCGTACGGCGCGACCAAGCTGGAAGCGGAGCAGGTGGTTCGGGAATTCGCCCGTCGAGCCGGGCTGCACGCCCCAATTCTGCGACCGCCTTTGGTCTACGGCCCGGGCATGAGAGCCAATGCTCTCCGCTTGTTTCACGCGATCGATCGAGGCCTGCCCCTTCCACTGGGCGGGATCCAAAACCGCAGGAGCTTTCTCTACGTGGGGAATCTCACTTTCGCACTCCTTGGCACTCTGACCAGCGAGAATGGCAACGACACCTTCTTCGTGAGCGATTGCCAGGACCTGTCGACCAGTGAGCTCGCCACCGCCGTGGCCCGGGCGCTCGGCCGGCCCTCGCGGCTGGTCCGGATGCCGGTCTCCCTGCTCAAGGCGGCGGGCCGGATGGGAGATTTCCTGGCCCGAGTCCGGCCACTCCCGCTCAACTCTCCAGCCGTCGCTCGGCTAACGGGCTCGCTCGCTGTGGACAGCTCCAAGCTCTCTCGCCAGACTGGCTACTCCCCACCGTTCACGATGGCCGAAGGGCTTCGCATCACGGCCGAGTGGTATCGCACCGTCGCAACGAGGGCGACGTGACCGTCCATCTGGCGGTCATTGGCGGGGGTGCCTTTCTGGCCAGCCTGCTGCTTTCGCGCGCCGTGCTGCGGTACGCCATAGCCCAGTCACTGCTCGACATGCCCAACGAGCGCAGCTTGCACACCAGACCGACACCGCGGGGTGGAGGGCTGGGCATCGTGCTTATCGTCCTGGGCGGGCTCAGCATCCTGGCGGCGACCGGCGAGATCGATGCACCAACCGGAGTGGCGTTGGTGGGCGGAGGTGGCCTGATCGCGCTGGTCGGCTGGATCGATGATCGACGGCACTTGCCGGCGGTCCTGCGTCTGCTGTGTCAGGCTGTGGCCGCGATCTGGGCGGTCGCCTGGCTCGGCGGCATGCCCACGCTCGTGGTCGGTGCCGGAGCCGCCCAACTCGGCACAGCAGGTGGAGTAATTGCCACGCTCGCGATCATCTGGGCGATCAACTTTTACAATTTCATGGATGGTATTGACGGCTTGGCGGCAGGAGAGGCCGCCACCGCCGGCGTGGCAGGGACGGTGCTGCTGGCGTCGCGTGACTCGTCGCTGGCAGCGGTGGCTCTCCTCGTTGCGGGCGCGGCCGGAGGGTTTCTTCCTTGGAATTGGGAGCGGGCGCGGATTTTCATGGGGGATGTCGGATCCGGGTTTCTCGGATTCGTCTTCGCCGCGCTGGCGCTTGCTTCGGAGAATTCCGGGGCCATGCCCACTCTTGTCTGGCTGCTACTCCTGGGGGTCTTCTTCACCGACGCAACGGTCACGCTCTTCCGCCGGATCTTTCGGCGGGAGCCCTGGTACACGGCACATCGTAGCCACGCCTATCAGCGGGCGGTCCAGGGGGGATGGTCTCACGCCAAGGTGACGAGGGTGGTGCTGCTCTTGAACCTCGGGCTCGCCGCTCTGGCGTGGTTAGCCACTCGCTCAGCAGAAATGCTGCCGAGGATGCTCCTGCTGGCTGGCGCGGTGCTGGGCGGGCTGTATCTCGCGGTGGAACGCTGGCGCCCGATGGCCCAATGGCCTCGCTCCGCGATGGAAAAGCCTGCCCCGTGAGTATATGTTGCGGCTCCAACATGGGGAGGAGATTCGTGACGACGGTGGGACTGTGACCGCTCACACGCGCGAGTCCACGCCTGCATTCCGCTCCGAGAGAGGAGGACCCGAAGAAGAGGTCTCCTTTCTAGCGATCGCCAATGTGCTCCTGCGGTCTCGGCAGTTGGTCCTCGGGTCGGCACTGCTGGTCTTCGTCCTGGTGGTGGGCATCACCCTCCTCTTTCCGCGGTCCTATACCTCGCGCTCCACTTTCATGCCTCAGGCCCGAACTCAGGCCGGTTCGCTCACGGGGCTGGCCTCCCAGTTCGGGTTCTCCCTGCCACTCTCGGTCACCGATGGAGGGCAGTCGCCCGCCTTCTATGCTGACCTGGTGAAGTCGCGAAGCATCCTCGAAGGCGTGGTGGACAGTCAGTTCGACTACCAGGGCGACCAGGGCCCAGTGAAGGGGTCGCTGGTCGACTTCTACAAGTCCAAGGGGAAGACCCCGGCTCTTCGGCGGGACGCCGCCATCCGCAAGCTCGAAGACGATGTCGAGGCGAGCACGGTGCAGAAGACCGGAGTGGTCAATCTGACGGTCACCGTGCGCCAGCCGGCTCTCGCCCTCCAGATCAATCAGCGCCTCTTGGATCTCATCAACCAGTTCAACCTTCGCACTCGCCAGTCCCAGGCGGCGCAGGAACGCCGCTTCACCGAGCGACGATTGGCTGAAGTCCGTCAAGACCTTCGGGCGGCGGAAGATCGCCTGCAGCAGTTTCTTCAGAGAAACCGTGATATTCGTAACTCCCCTGACCTGACCTTCCAGGCTGACCGGCTGCAGCGAGAGGTCACGATGCAGCAGCAGGTCTTTACTACTCTGGCCCAGGCCTACGAGCGAGCCAAGATCGAGGAGGTGCGCGACACGCCGGTGATTACGGTCGTGGAGCGGCCCGAAGTGCCGGTCCGCCCTGACCGCAGAGGGCTGATCGGAAAAGGCTTGCTTGGGCTGCTTTTGGGCCTGGTGCTCGGAGCCGGGCTGGCCTTCGCGAAGTCGTTCGCCGCCAACTCCGATCGACTAGCCTCGAGCGAGGCGGCCGAGTTCGCCGTGCTTCGCCGGCAAGCCGCGGGAGAACTGCTCCGGCCGTGGAAGCCGTTGGCCCAGCTCCTGGGGCTCAGGCGTCAGCGTGGCCCCAACCTTTAGCCGTGAGGAGCCCGTGCGCAGGTCGGGCCCGCAAGTTGCTTCCTGTGACAATTTTCACGGCCCAAGTGGGCTCAGCCGTGTCATTGTCGCACAGCCGGACGATCGAGTGATCTTTACCGAAACCTAGACTTGCTGGAGGAAGGACTCGAAGGCACCTCCTAACTTCCTGATGGACAAGGCCTTGACTCCTGCTCCGGACCTGCGGATACTAGCGTAATGGCCCCCGAACCGCTTTCCCCGCCGCCCGCCCACGTTCGAAACCGATACCTGTTCGCGTCGGACATCCTGCTCTTCGGATCGTCGACGATCGTCGCGTTCGCGCTCCGCTTCGAAGGGTTTGAATGGGGCGACATCTGGAATCACGCGGCCCTTCTCTATCTGGCGCTATCACTCCCCATCAAACTGTTCGTGTTTTGGGCCGTCGGGATGTACCGGCGCCTCTGGCGCTACGCCGGCATCGTCGAGGTCGAGCGGCTTATTTCCGCCTCAGCCCTCTCGGGACTCGCGTGCCTGCTGCTCGGGCTCGCCATCCTCCCAGGGCTCCGGCTCACTGAGATGCGGGTACCGATTTCCGTTCTGTTCATGGACGGCCTGCTGACCGGGGCAGCGGCCTCGCTGCCCCGCTTTGCCGTCCGATCCCTCGGCCGCCGAGGCCAACGCCGACGCCTGGAGGACGCGCGTCGGGCCATAATTGCCGGCGCCGGGGCCGCCGGGGAAATGATCGTAAAGGAACTCCTGAGCCACCCTCAGCTCGGCCTCAACCCCATCGGTTTCGTGGACGATGACGCCTCCAAGCACGGCCACCGCATGTGCGACCTGCCGGTCCTCGGCGCCCTGTCCGCAATTCCAGACATCCTGTCTCAGTATGACATAGATGAGATCGTCATAGCGATGCCCCGGGCGCCCGGCCGCATCGTCCGGCGGGTCGTTAAAGCCGCCCTGGAGGCGGGGGCCAAGACCCGGACGATTCCAGGGATGTACGATATTCTCTCCGGCCGGGTGACCGTGGCATCGCTGCGGGAGGTCGAAATCCAGGACCTGCTCCGGCGGGACCCAATCCAGACCGATCTCCAGCAGGTCCGCTCCCTGGCCACGGGTGAGACCGTCCTGGTCACCGGCGCGGGCGGGTCAATCGGCAGCGAGCTCTGCCGGCAGCTGGCCCGCCTGGAGCCCGCCCAGATCCTGCTCCTGGGCCACGGGGAGAACTCGATCTTCGATATCGAGCTCGAGCTGGCCGAGTCGTACCCCAACGTCACCTATGTGCCCCTGATCGCCGATGTGCGCGACCGGGAGCGCATGCAGCGGGTAATCGAACGCTACCAGCCGTATGCCGTCTTCCACGCTGCCGCTCACAAGCATGTGCCACTCATGGAAGGCAACCTGGCAGAGGCGATCAGCAACAACGTTCTTGGCACCAGGAACGTGGCGGAGTTGAGCGCGGAATTCGGGGTAGAGCACCTGGTGCTGATCTCCACCGACAAAGCAGTGCGGCCTACCAATGTGATGGGGGCGACCAAGAGGGTTGCCGAACAGATCGTTCAGGAGATCGCCGAGACCCATCGGCGGAACTTTGTGGCGGTGCGGTTCGGCAATGTGCTGGGCAGCCGCGGGAGCGTGGTGCCCCGTTTCCTTCGGCAAATCCAGTCGGGCGGTCCGGTCACGGTCACCCACCCGGAGATGCGGCGCTACTTCATGACCATCCCCGAGGCCGTGCAACTGGTGCTACAGGCGGGCGCCATCGGAAAGGGCGGGGAGGTTTTCGTCCTCAACATGGGTGAGCCGGTCAAGATCCTCGATCTGGCCACCGACCTGATCCGGCTTTCCGGGCTGGAGGTCGGCACCGACATCGAGATTCGGTTTACCGGCACCCGTCCAGGAGAAAAACTCTACGAGGAGCTTTTCTTCAGCTCGGAGAACGCCTATCCGACAGACCACCCCAAGGTGCTTCGGGCCAAGAATGGATCCCTCGCTTCGGGTCAGGCCTCGGTCATCGACGTGCTGATCGATGGCGCCAATCGCGGCTGGTCCGATGATGCTCTCCGCGCTCTCCTGGTGAAGCTGGTCCCCGACTTTAGTCCCCAAACCGAGGGCTCTCGCCGCGATGGAGCGGTGGAAGTGGCCCGGATCTAGAGCCGCTCCGGGTCCGGATTTACCGACGCTGGAGCCATGCGCCGCACTTTCCTCATCCTCTCACAGGTCTACCTGCCCGACCCCGCGTCGGTCGGCCAACATCTGGCCGACGCCGCCATGGAGCTAGTGCGACGGGGTCACCGGGTGGTCGTACTCACCTCCAATCGCGGCTACGATGATCCCTCGGTGGTCTATCCCAGGCGCGAGGTCATCGATGGGGTAGAGGTGCGGAGGATTCCGTGGAGCTCCTTCGGCAAACAGTGGTTGCCTCTGCGCCTCCTGGCGGGCGTCTCGTTCACATTGCAGGCGGTCCTGCGAGGCATGGCCCTAGGGCCTGTTGATGCGATCCTGGTGAGCACCACGCCTCCACTGGTCCCGATCGCCGCGCTGCTCCTTGGAGGCCTGCGGCGTGCCCCGATCAAGTACTGGGTGATGGACCTCAATCCCGATCAGCTGATCGCGCTTGGAGTGGTCAAGGAGTCCTCCTGGGCGGCTCGGGCGTTCGAGTGGCTCAATCGGGTCATTCTCGATCGCGCGGCAGATGTGGTGGTGCTGGATCGGTTCATGGCCGCAAGGGTCAACCGGAAGCGAGACGTCGCGGCCAAGCTCACCATCTTGCCTCCCTGGCCCCACGAGGAGCATCTGGAGGCCATTGATCACGAGACCAACCCGTTTCGCCAGCGGCACGGGCTGGCTGGAAAAACGGTGGTGATGTACAGCGGGAATCACGGACCCTCCAACCCGATCACCACGCTGCTCGAGGCCGCCAAGCGTCTGCGGGATGTGCCCAACCTGATGTTCCTGTTTGTCGGCGGCGGCACCGGCAAACGCGAGGTGGAGCAGGCCGGTGGTCCCAACATTCTGTCCTTGCCCTACCAGCCCTTGTCAGAGCTGAAGTACTCCCTTTCCGCCGCCGATGTTCACGTCGTGACTGTGGGAGACGGGATCGTGGGCATCGTGCACCCCTCTAAGGTGTACGGTGCCCTCGCGGTTGCCCGTCCGGTGCTGCTGGTCGGGCCCCAGGAATGCCATGTCATGGAGATTCTCGCCGGCAGCGAGATCGGCTGGCGGGTTTCCCAGGGAGACGTGGACGGCGCCGAACGAGTGCTCCGTGAGATCGCCCAAGCGCATCCCTCAGAGCTGGCTCGGCGAGGCGCGGTCGGCCGGCAGGTGGTTCAGGGACGATTGAGCAAGGCGGTCCTCTGCGGCCGGTTCTGTGACGTACTCGAGCGGAGCATCGGCGAGCCGGAGGCAGCCGGACCATCCGAGTGGCAGGACCTCCCCGGGTTGACCGTCGGACCCACTGGGGCAGATACTTCTGCCGATTGTAACGATCCCATTCTTCGAGGATAGGCAGCTCATGGCGGATGTCGCAGTCGTCGCCGGTGCCGGCGGATTTATCGGCGGGCACCTGGTCGCCAAGCTCCGAGATGCGGGCGTCCGCGTCCGGGCAGTGGATATCAAGCCGGTGAGCGAGTGGTACCAGGTCTTCAAGGACGTCGAAAACATCGAGGCAGATCTCAAGCTCAAGGAAGCATGCGAGCGGGTCTGTGTCGGCGCCGGCCGGGTCTACCAACTCGCAGCTGACATGGGAGGCATGGGGTTCATCGAGCACAATAAGGCCCTGTGCATGCTCTCGGTCCTGACCAACACCCATATGTTGCTGGCCGCGCAGCGTGCCGGCGTTACCCGGTTCTTCTATTCATCATCAGCTTGCGTGTACAACGCGGAAAAGCAGAGCTCTCCTGACGTCAAGCCGCTGCGTGAGTCCGATGCCTACCCGGCGCTGGCCGAGGATGGGTACGGTTGGGAGAAGCTCTTCTCCGAGCGCATGTGCCGCCACTTTCGCGAGGATTTCGGACTGGAGACCCGGGTCGCCCGGTATCACAACGTCTACGGTCCGCAGGGAACCTGGGAGGGTGGGCGAGAGAAGGCTCCCGCCGCCATCTGCCGCAAGGTGATTCAGGCCAAGCACCGCAAGGACCTCTCGATCGAAATCTGGGGCGACGGCTCCCAGACCAGGTCGTTCATGTACATCGACGACTGCATCACTGGCACGATGGCCATCACCGAGAGCGACATCCTGGAGCCGATCAACCTCGGGTCCAGCGAGCTGGTCACCATCGACCAGCTGGTGGACATGGTCGAGGAGATTGCCGGCGTCAAGCTGCGTCGCGTCTACCGGACGGACGCCCCCAAGGGAGTGAATGGGCGGAACTCCGACAACACCATGATTCGGCGCGAATTGGGGTGGGAACCATCCATCCGGCTCCGGGACGGCCTGGAGCAGACCTATCGCTGGATCTACGACGAGTACCTGCAGAAGTATGGAGAGTCGGTCGAGTCTAGCCGGCAGCCCAGGACCGTGAGGGAGGTCAAGTCCCGGAAGGCCGTCAGCGCCGTGCGACCAGAATCAGGGTGACCAGGGTGCCCAGCACCGTGGCTGCCGTACCCAGGATCGCCGCGGTATTGCTGGGTTGCTCCTGGACTATCTTGATCGGCACAAACACCGCCGCACCGGGCCGGGGCTTGGGAATGCCATCCGCCAGGATGATCCTCCGCTTGACTCCCTCTCGTTTCCCATCAGGTTGGGTCACGTAGGGCCGCTTCTGATCTCCGTTCTGGGCGTATCCACCGGCCGCGTTGATGTACCAGTCGAGCGACTTGCCCGCAGTGTAGGTCACCGGACCGGGTGAGTTCACCGCCCCCTCTACCATCACGATCGGATTGAACTCGGGGATGTTGACCGAGTCTCCTCCCACCAGAATGATGTTGTCGCGATAGTCGGGTTCCTTGAGCACGCGAGGGAGATCGACCCCGACGCGCTCCACGAAGCCGTGAGGCAGGGTGTCCTTGTGGGCCTGACTATCGGCGACCATGGGCGGCTGACGGCTGTCAGTCGTCCGGCGGGTAGAGGAGTAGGCTCGATAGAACTGAATCCCACCGGC
Source organism: Gemmatimonadales bacterium (assembly GCA_044867445.1). Lineage (GTDB taxonomy): Bacteria > Gemmatimonadota > Gemmatimonadetes > Gemmatimonadales > GWC2-71-9 > CAVVWJ01. The sequence goes on along the minus strand of JBIOUY010000299.1, from coordinate 7,169 downwards.
ATAGGCGACGGGTGTAAGGCCGCCCGCTCGCTGGATCAACTCGCCCAGTCGCTCGGTCCTGCTCTGGAGGGCGTAGCGGCCGGGGAACTTGACCTGTCCGGTGAGATACACCAGACGTTGCTGATCCCACCCGGGCTGACGGGTGATCATTACGTTGTCGTACGGCGCTAGTTGGACCTCCGGAGCACCCGACGCCGCAGCAGGCGCACCCGGCGGCCCCACGTAGGCGCCATCAGTGCCGCGTCCGAAGAGATAGGTCGAATCCAGTGGAGCCTTGATCGTTGTCGCCAGGGCGTTGGGATCGGCTCGATTGGCGATCCGCGCAATCTCGGCTTCCTTGAGGTAGGCATCTTCTGTGAGCCCGCCCGCCAGCAGCACCGCGTCTCGAACCGTCATCCCATCGCGGTAGAGCACCCGGCCCGGCTTGCGGACGGCCCCGACCACCGAGATGTACAGCTCCGGCCGAAAGCTGGTTCGAGAGAAGACGCGAATCTCGTCCTGGTCCTGCAGCACAATGTCGTCTTTGACTTTCCCGGTCGTATCCGCGAACGCGGATCGCAGCTGCACCATGGACGAGTCCTCGGCCAGCCGTGAAACCAGGATGCGTTCGAGATAGACATCCGGCCGTACGCCACCCGCCAATCGGATGGCATCGCTCAGATGCATGCCGGGGGTAAAGCCGACCGTTCCCTCCACCCAGACGTTTCCCTTGACGGTGACGTAGCTGCGCACCCGCTGGGTCAGCCCGAATACCGTGACCGAGTCACCGGCCACCATCGGCAGCGCCGGCAATGTCGCCCCATCGAACTGGTCCGGGCCCACATCGATGACCACGCGAGCCTGTCCATCGTTGCTTCGCTGACCCGCCGGGAGCACTCGGTGCACCTGCACTCGAGCACGGGTCGCGGTGGGATCGAACCCGCCGGCGAACTGGATGACGTCACCGAGGGTCTCGTCGGGCCGGAGCTCGTAGATCGCCGGACGGGTCACCTTGCCGGCCACCTTCACGAAGCCGGCATGCACCGGGACGAACACCACGTCCCCGGTCGAGAGACGGATGTCCGAACTGTTGTTTCCCCGGAGCAGATAGTCGTAGACGTCGAGGGTATCGATCAGCTTCCCACCACGCCGGATCTGCACCAGCCGGAAACTGCCGTTCTCGGTCGGCCCGCCGGCCGCGTAGAGGGCGGAGAGTACCGTGCCTGCGGCGGAAATCTGGTAGGATCCTGGCCGCACCACGTCGCCGATGACGAAGACCTGGATGTTGCGCAGCCGAGCGAGCGAGATCTGAAATTGAGTGCTCGAGCGCGGACCGCGGCGTACGCCGGAGTATACCCGGCTCAACCGGGTGTAGAGTTGATCCCGCAGCTCGGCGAGGGTGAGGTTCCCCACGTAGACCTGCCCCACCTGGGGAATGATGATGAACCCTTCGCGAGTGACCTCGAGGGTGTAGGACTGCTCCACGTCGCCGGTAAGAATGAGCACGAGCACGTCGCCGGAACCCAGCCGGTAGTTTTCGTCGACGGGCCCTGCCTGTGTGGGTTGAAACCGGGTCGAAGTGCGCCGGAAGGTCTCGAGGCCGAACAGTTTCAGCTTCGAGGGACCATAGAGTCGGAGTGAATCAGCGAGCGAGTCGGCCCGCAGCGAGTCGGCTCGCCGGTCCTTGAGTGAGTCGAGCAGCTGGCGCAGCGAATCCGTCTCTACCCGCATCGAGTCACGGACTTGCAGAGAGTCCAACTGCTGTTCACTGAGGAGGCCCAGGGCCCGGACTGCCTCGAAGGTGCGCGGGCCCGGACGGATTTGGCGGGTGGTATCGGCCCCTGCGAGATAATCGTCGAGCAGGTTTTCCGGGTAGCCGGCGGCTCGAAGGCGGGCCCGGATCTGATCGGGCGTCATGCCGGAGGTGCCGATCTGTCGGCGCAGCTCTTCGACTACGCTGGGGTTTCGAAGGAGGTTGCGCGCCGAATCGGCGTTGGGAAGTTGCTGCCCCGGCTGGACCTGAGTCGGGATCTGGGCGGCGACGCTCGACAGTCCGGCGCACAGGACAATCGTCAACAACCCGGCGACCCTGAGGCGCTGGCAGATGCGTGATCCAGAGCTAGGCATGTGCTGCGAAGATGGTTTCTAAGTAGGGTGATGTCAAGCGGTTGCGTTGGTGAGCTCGCGCCAGAATTGAACCGTCTTCTGGGCGATGGCGGCGTCGGTGAACTCGTCCATGATGCGCCGGCGTCCGGCGGCGCCAAGCCGCTGGTGCTCGGCCGGGGAATCGTGGAGTCGCTGCAGCGCCTCGGTGAGCGCAGGGACGTCTTCTTCCGGCACCACGATTCCGGCGTCACCCAAGGTTCCGGGGAGCGCGCCCGAGGCACTAGCGACCACCGCGATCCCGTGAGCCATGGCGTCCAGTGCCGCTCGGGGGGTCACCTCCACCCAGCGTGGCGCGGTGCGAGAAGGAAGGACGACGCAGTCGAGCCGAGGCCAGATCTCGTCTATAGCAGGGCGGGGCAGGGCGCCCAGCCAGGTGACCCGCCCGGCTATGCCCAGACGCTCGGCCAAGGCTTCGAGCTCCTCCTGGGCTGGGCCGGTTCCGACCACCAGAATGGTCCACCGTCCCACCAGTTTGACGCAGGCCCGGAACAGCAGGTCCAAGCCCTTCTCCGGGATGAGTCGCGCCAGAAACCCGATGCACAGCCCCGGATGTGGGTTGCGCGGCGCGGCGAGCGGAAGCGCAACGCCCAGCTGGGAAACAACCCGATGCTTGAGTTCAGGATGGTTCCGGAGCACCAGTCGGGCCGCAAGCTCGTTCACGCCGATCACACCGGCGGCGCCGTTCAGCACCCGTGAGCGCCGGAGCCGGATAATCCAAGAACGATTCCCCGGAAGGCTCTCGTTGGTGAGCACCACATAGGGAACACCTTGCCGGCGGGCAAGTCGAGCGACAGTCGCGGCCCCGCGGGTCCACGGCTCCTCTTCGATCTGCACGATGTCCGGCTTGAAATCACCCAGGAGGCGACGCAGCGTCCGCGCATTCCACCGTGGATTGCTGCCGCCGCGCGCGCTGCGCCCAATCGGAACCGGGACGATACGCACCTTGCCGTCGTCGCCGAAGCTGGTCTGCTGCTCGCGCTGCAATCCGCTCGGGATCCAGCGGTCGGGCGTGGCTGCCGCTACAGCCGTACCCAGGCCGGCGAGTGCCTTGAGCTTGCCCCGGTTCGCGGGGTCGGCGTAGGCGCGGGAGAAGATGACCGCGCGCACCTCAACCGAGCCGGGTCGAGGAGAATGCCATCAGTTGCTGAGCAGGGTTTCGACGGTATCGGCCACCCGTGAGGCCGCATCCCCATGGCCGTACATCCCTCGGTCCCACCCTCCCCCTTGCGCCCAGCGCTCGAGCTGTCGCCGCACGGTGGGACCGAGCTCCGCATTCGCCCGGGCCGGATCAACGGTGGCATTGGCTCCGAGCTCGACGGTCTCGAGCCACTCGGTCTCCCGCCGCAAGGTGACACAGGGAATACCCAACCAGTAGGCCTCTCGCTGCAGTCCGCCGGAGTCGGTGACCACGGCGGCAGCGCCGCGGGTGAGCGCGAGGCTCTCGAGGTAACCGACTGGTGGGAGGATATTCAACCGGTCTCCAAAGTTGGTCCGGGGAGCGTGGGCGTCGAGCACCGCACGGGTACGGGGGTGGAGCGCGAGAATCACGATCTGGTCCAGCGCCGCAAGCGAGTTGAGGACCTCACAGAGCACCGCGGGTCGATCGGTCAACTCGGCCCGATGCAGGGTGGCGAAGCAATACGACTTCGCTGCAAGTGATCCGACGACCTCCTCTGGACGAGGGAGGGCGCCGCTATGGGCGCACAGCACGTCGAAGGCCACATCGCCGGTCTGGTGGACCACCCCATCGCATCGCTCGGCCTCGACTCGGGCGGTGGCGCGGGCAGATGGAGTGCAGAGCACCGAAGCGAAGGAGTCCACCACGCGACGGTTGATCTCCTCCGCCATGAGAGGGTCGTTGGAACGGAGACCCGCCTCCACGTGCACCACGGGAATTCGCAGCTTGCCAGCTGCGAGGGCGCAGCCCAGCGTGGAGTTGGTATCCCCAATGACCACGACCGCGCTGGGACGGTGTTCCTTGAACACCACCTCCGCGCCCACCAGAATGGCCCCGGTCTGCTCCCCGTGGCTGGCTGACCCTACCTCGAGTGCGATATCTGGCAGGCGGACACCCAGCTGCTCATAGAGCAGAGCGTTGAGCTCGTAGTCGTAGTGCTGCCCGGTGTCGATGGCCAGCACGGGGCCCACCCGGGCGAGCTCGCGACGTAGCACGCTGGCTTTGATGACCTGCGGCCGGGTTCCATAACAGAGCGCGATATCAGTTTGCGGCATACCATCCCGTGAGCAATTCCCGGCGTCGTGATACCTGGGACGCCTAAATCTGGCTTCTCATCGAGCCTCCTCCAAGGCCCGATGCTGGTTGACATCCCTCCTTGGTCATGACGAATTTGGCGGAACCCGCATGCGCATTCTTCACCTCGCGAAGTATTACTGGCCGCGATCCGGCGGCATGGAACGGGTGGTCCAGGGTCTCGCCGAGGGCGCGGCCAACCTGGGGCATCAGGTCGAGGTCGTGGCAGTGGAAACCATCGGGCGCGCGGGGAATCCGACCCGGCAGCGCTCGTCGGTCACCCGCGCGTTTTCGTTGGCGGCCCTGGGCAGCCAGGAGATCGCGCCGGGCTATATCGCCGCGGCGTGGAAGCGGGCCGACGTCATCCACGTGCACCATCCCCATCCTCTGGCAGACCTGGCCTGTCTCCTCCGGGCCGGCCACACGCCTGTGGTCGTCACCCAGCACGCCGACTCACGCCGGGCGATCTACCGCCCGACCACGCGACTGGTGCTCCGGCGGGCCGCCGCCGTGGTGGTGCCCAGCCGGGCGCACCTCGCGCTCTCCACCGAGCTGGAAGGCTACGAGAGCAAAGTGGAAGTCATTCCCTTCGGGATCGATCGCACTCGCTGGGAGATGGTGCCGCCGGCGCCGCCCGGCGCCGCGCCGCGGGCCATCTTCATCGGCCGGCTGGTGGCCTACAAGGGGTTGGATATCCTGCTACGCGCCCTGGAGCGCGTGCCCGAGCTCCGGCTCGATGTGGTCGGCTCCGGGCCCGAGGGACCCCGGCTCCGCACCCTGGCGCAGGCGCTCGCCATCACGGATCGGGTGCGGTGGTACGGCGAGTATCCCGATGAGGACCTGCCCCGTCGCATGGCCGATGCGGACTTCCTGGTGCTCCCCTCGGTCACGGTGGAGGAGATGTTCGGTCTGGTGGTGCTGGAGGCCATGGCCGCGGGACGTCCGGTCATCACCACGGCGCTGCCGAGCGCGGTACGGGAGGTCAACGTGCCCGACGTGACCGGTCTCGAGGTGCCGCTGCGCGACGTCGAGGCACTGGCCGAGGCGCTGGAGTCGCTGAGTCATGATCCCCGCCGCCGGCGGGAGATGGGTGAGGCCGGCCGCAAGCGGGTGGCCGAGTTCTTCAGTCAGGAGACCATGGCAGCGCGGCACATCGAGCTGTACGAGAGAGTGAGAAGAGGTGAGAGGTGAGAGGTGAGAAGTGAGAAGGAAGAAGTAAGAAGTGAGGAGTAAGGAGGCCAGGAAGGAGCCAGGAACAAATCCTCATGCCGAGCTCAGCGAGGGATCTACTGCGCAGGTTCCCCAACCGGGCGAGTAGGTCCCTCGGTCCACTTCCCCCTCGCTGCGCTCGGGGTCAGCGTTCCTCGGGATGAGGAGCCGCTCCTTACTCCTTACTCCCACTCCTTACTCCTCACTCCTCACTTCTCACTTCTTACAGCCCGCCAAAGATCACTTCATCCATCTCCCGGATGATCTCTTCGGCCGACTGCGGCCGGTCCGCCGAACGTTTTTCCAGGCAGCGCATCACCAGGCCGGCGAGCGGGCTCGGCAGGTCTGCCCGGCGATGCAGGATCGGTTCGGGCAGCTCGAGCAGGTGAGCGGTAAGGAGCGCCTTGGGTGAGTCGGCCGCGAAGACAGGCGCTCCGGTGAGCATCTCGTACCCGATCAGGCCGAACGCGTACAGATCGGCGCGATGATCCATGCCGGGGTCCGCCATGGCCTGCTCCGGCGCCATGTACGCCGGTGTTCCTATAGCGAGACCTTCCGCGGTCAGCTTCCCGGTCTCCTCTTGCCGGGCCGAGCTGACCGCCTTGCCGATGCCGAAGTCCGCCACCAGCGCGCGGTCCCGGGTGAGCAGGACATTCTCGGGTTTGAGATCGCGGTGAACGACGCCCTGCCCGTGAGCATACGCCAGCGCGCCAGCGATGTCGTGCAGCAGCCGGACGGCCGTGCGAAGGGGGAGCATTCCCTCCCGCGAGAGCCGAGCCCGAAGCGACTCGCCGTCGACGAACGGCATGGTGTAGTAGAGCAGGTCCGCCGCCGAACCGGCGGAGAGCAGCGGCACAATGTGAGGGTCCTGGAGCCGAGCCGTGAGCCGGATCTCCCGAATGAACCGCTCCACGTTGACTCCGGCAGCCAGGTCCGGCGGCAGCAACTTGACCACGACCCGTCGGCCCAGCGCGGTTTCTTGCGCCAGAAACACGCGGCTCATCCCGCCGCCGGCCAGCTCGCGCTCGATGGTATAGGTAGGAACCAGCGATTGCTTGAGCCGGTCCAGCAGGACATCAGCGGCCGCAGCCGCTTCGATCTGGTTCCGGCTGGGAGCGTCGCCGCCGTGCTCTTCCAGCAGGTCTGCGGCCGATCGAACCGCGGGAACTTCCAGGAACTGTCCCGCCCGCTCACAGGCACGCAGCAGGTCCGTTAGGTCCTGCTGCAGATCGGCGTCGCCGGCGCACGCCTGGGAGAGAAAGTCGCTCCGTTCGTTCTCGGGCAGCTCCAGGGCCTGATCGAGCAGATGGTCGAGCTCTCGCCAACGATCACCAGTGCTCATGTCGCCAGCTTACCCGTAGAGCTCGCGATAGAGCCATCCCTTGGCCTTCACCCACTCGCGCCGCACTGTCCGAACACTCACCCCCAGCGCCAATCCGGTTTCCTCTTCGGTCAACCCACCGAAATAGCGGCACTCCACCACCCGGGCCATCCGCTCGTTGAAGGCGGCGAGGCGGCTCAACGCCTCGTCCAACGCGACCAGGACCTCAGCGCGCTCCTCGGC
>JBIOUY010000298.1:0-4189 GCA_044867445.1 Gemmatimonadales bacterium | reverse complement strand
CCTTCGGCTTGCCGCCATCCAGCCTGCGCCGGTAGATCGTGACGTACCCGGTGGCGGGAGAGAGGTAGGCGACCTCCGGCTGGCCTCCGCCGGTATCGGGAAGCACGGCCGGCTTGATCGCCAGTTTAGCGATCTCCTTCCCCAACACACTGAGAGGCGCCAGGCTGTCGACCGAGGGATAAAACCGTCGCCGCATGGCCAGCTGAAACTCTTCACTCAGCTGATCCAGGCTCCGGCCGTAGACCGCCAGGACCGCCGCTTCGAAGTTCTCGTGCCGGTTGAGCTCCTGGTAGATGAGCCCGATCCGCCAGTCCCCGTAGGTGTCCGCCAACCAGCGATGGATCTGGCCGCCGATGGGGTACACGATGGCGCTGGTGACGTAGGTGAGCTGTTTCAACGAGGGGAGGCGGCCGGTCAAGGTCAGATCCCGCATCACCATCTCGTCTCTGGCATCCTGCCCACCGGACCAGAGCTCAGCCAGCCCTTCGGTCCACCAGAGGGGAAACCCGAATCGACTTACCCGCGGGGCCTCGAAATAGCTGTCTGATAGAAGATCGAGCTGGAAGACGTGCACCATCTCATGCCGGATGGTGTGGCGGAACTCGGCAAAATTCCCCCGGAACGGCAAGGCAACCCGGCGCTTGAGAAAGTCGGTGGCGCCCAGCAACCCCTCGGGCGGGGTGAATGGCAGGATGTTGGTCTGCTCGAAGTCGGTGTGCGAGGCGTAGACGATCAGTGGGATCCGGGTGCCGATCTCGTGGCCGAACTGGATTGCAAGGGTGTCGTAGCTTAGCTCAGCGTACTCCAGTGCCGCAGGCGCCAACTCCGCTTCGGCCGGATAGTAGTAGAGGTCGACATGAGCGCCCCGCAGGATGCGCCAATCGAGCTTGCGGTACTGGATCTTGTTCTGGCCGAAGGCGAAGAATTGGGCATGCGCTGGTGCGACAGAGAGGACGGAGAGGACGGATAGGACGCAGAAGACGGACCGGACAGTTGACGGCCAGGGCGGGCAATGCGCCGACCGGGCCAAGGCGAACCGCTGAATAGCGTTCATAGGGCATACCCTCTCCGTCCTCTGCGTCTTCTGCGTCTTCATCGTTTCACCGTGAGAATCAGATCACCCTGGGTGATGTGATTCAGCGCCGCGAAGCTGCCTACTACTCGTCCGAAAACAGTATAGGTCCCGTCGAGATGGGGTTGGGGGCTCAGATTGATGAACCACTGACTGGACCCGGTGTCCGGTCCCGATAGTGCCATACCCAGCATCGGCGCGTCGTAGCGATTGCGATTGATCTCATCGCGGATCGCACCTCCGGGGCTGCCGAAACCGTCGCCTCGGGGGTCGCCATCCTGCACCACGAAATTGGGCACCACCCGGTGCCAGCGATTCCCGTCAAAGAAATGGCGGTCGACCAGTCGAAGGAAGTTGGCGACCGTAAGTGGCGCGTCGGAACCCAACAGCTCGATCTCAATCGGGCCGCGCTGCTCGGTTTGGATGGTTACGTGCGGGCGAGTCAGGCTGTCCGGCGGAATCAGGAACTGCTGAGCCACGTCGCGGTAATCCTGTAGCGTTCGTCCGGTCGCGATGGGGTACCCGGGCCCCCAGCGGCGGGCTGCCTCGGGCCAGTTATCCTCGGCCCAGCGCCGCAAGAGATAGTCCGTGGGTGGCTGTGTCGATTGAAGAAAGTCGCGGTCCACTCGCTCCTGGGCAGCCGGTCCCTTCTTTCGAATCGCGAGGATCGCGTTCAGAGCTGAGAGGGCCGCGTCCGGGAAGGAGTCGTGCACGGTTCGACGATAGGCCGAGCTCAAGGCGGGAAGATCACTCGGATCCGGGGCGCCGGCGATGACGTCGGCAGCAACGCTCCGTACTCCCGCGTCAGGATGGGCCAGCAGCGGCCGCGCCGCCGAAAGCAGGCTGGGTGTCGGAGCCTTGGCGCTGGCCGCCCACTGCTGCAATCCCGTGGCGATCACCCGGCCATCAGGGTCGCTCAGAAACCAGGGCTGCGAAGCCGACCCCGCGATGACGCTTCCCTCCGCCGCCGCGCTTCGGAACCGCCAGTCCCGATTACTGCGCCAGGACGCGGCCGCGGCCTCGAACCCGGCCCGGTCGAGTTGACCGAGTGCCACCAGTGCTGCTCGCCGCACCGCAAAGGTGCCCTTCCCTTTTGCGGCTCGCGCGAGACTCTTGGCAGCTTCCGTCCCCCCGATCTGTCCCAGCGTCTGGGCGGCTTCGACCTGAACGTTGGGCACTGGATCGTCCAGCAACGGGGTAAGCTGGGACGCAAGGGTGGAATCGCGATAGTCGGCCAGTGCATGCAAGGCGTTGATGCGAACCTGCGGACTGGGGTCACTGGTAACGCGAGTGAGCAGCTTGGCGACTGTCGACGCGGCCAGCTTGGCCGATTCGACGTAGGCCCGACTGAGGGCCCGAGCCGCGAGCGCGCGGGGGTATGGGTCCTTGTCCCGGAGGGCCAGAATCAGGCGTTCCGCCGCCTCGGGCGGGCGCAGGCGAGCTAGCGCGTAGACCGCGCGCGAGCGGACGCTCACGTTGGTGTCTTCCAGAAACGGCAGCAGCGCCCTTACCGGCGCGTCGCGTCCCAACCGCCACGACTCCAGAATGATTTGACTCTGAACCGAGGCACGATCGTCCAGCGATAGCACCGTGCTCCCCGTCAGCACATCGGCGAAGAACCCACCGACCCGGGCGCCGCCGACCTTGGCGAGCGCGGTGGCCGCCTCCTGTGCCGTGATGGCGTCGAGTGCCGGCAGGCCGGTGAGCCGATCCATCAGCCATGGCACCGCGAGAGTGTCGCGAAGCAGCCCCAGAGCGAACGCGGCGGTGACTCGAACCGTCGAATCGGGATCGGCGAGCAGCGGCTGGAGCAATGGCGTCGCCTGAAGGTCGCCGATTCTCCCCGCGGCCATCGCCGCCACGCGGCGTACCTGAGAATCCGGCGCAACCAGAGCCCGGCGAAACAGCTCTGGCCGAAAGTCTCGCGCATCTTCGGCTGCAAGCAGCGGAGCGAGTTGCTCCACCACGGTTCCCTGCTGGGCCTCGGCCTTCCCCCCACCCAGCCACAAGACACCACAGAGGCACAGAGAGCCCAGAGGACGCAGAGGACGCTGAGGACGCAGAGCGATGCCCCAAAGAAGGCTGCAATCAAGCATGTCTCGGTGTCCTCTGTGTTCTCTGTGTCTCCGTGGTGAATTGCAGCTTGACAGGGTCCTGGACTGGTGTGAGCAACAGGCGCACCTCGTCCGGTAACCGGGTCGGTGACATATCGCGATCGAGCACCATGAGCGAGGTGAACGCGGTGGCGAACAGGCGATCGTCAGCTGCATCCTCGACCGCATACCCGAAGTCGATTCGCCGGGACGCGAGCGAACGAACCCAGCAGCGCACCTTGACCTCGTCGTCGTACCGGGCTGGGCGACGGTAGCGTATGGCAACCTCGCCGACGGCGAGACGGAGCCCGGCCGCCTCCAGCTCACGGTAACTCATCCCGGACCGGCGGAGGTGCTCAGTGCGCGCGATGTCGAGCCAGACCAGATAGCGGGCGTGGTAGACGACACCCATCTGATCAGTCTCGGAGTAGTTGACCCGAACCCGGATCTCCGAGACGGCGGGAAGCGCCATGGACAGCCTCATCGGTGGTAGACGCTCAGGATGCGGGGAAAGTGACAGCTCCGCCGGCTGGTTGCGGCGGTCGACCGAGCGACCCATCTTTGGCGCCGTGCTCGGCCATGCGCTTGTCGTCGTTGCCGATGCCCACCTCGGCGTGGCGCCGCCCGCCGTGGAGGAGGGCCTGCTGGCGTTTCTGGAAGCCGTGCCCAGCCTGGGCGACTGCCTCCTCATCAACGGCGATCTCTTCGACTTCTGGTTCTCCTACTCCCGAGTGATCCCGCGCCGAGGCTTCCACATTGCCGCCTCGTTAGCGCGCCTGCGTCGGCGAATGCCGGTGCTGATGGTCGGCGGGAATCACGACCGCTGGGGGGGAGACTTCTGGCACCAAGATTTGGGGCTGCAATTCGAGCCCTACCGGCTCGACTTTCAGATCGGGAACCGGCGAGTCGCGGCGATTCACGGCGACGGGTTAGCCGAGCCTCGCTGGCGCGCGACGCTGCTTCACCGGCTCATCAACCATCCGGTCACCGCGGCGGTATATCGCAGCCTCCACCCGGAGATCGG
>JBIOUY010000297.1:0-2367 GCA_044867445.1 Gemmatimonadales bacterium | reverse complement strand
AGGTTCGTGGGTCTGATGGCTTACCTGGATCCGAGAGGTGATGGGGACAATCGCATGCCAGCAAAGCGGCGGTCTGCCCAGGTGTCAGGGCAGAGGCGCTCGCGGGACCCGCGTGATATGGCGAAAGCTGGATTGCCTGAATCCCAATCTCCAGCTGATGCAAAGGCCCGTCCGCCGGAAAGACACTTGTTACCGGCGCCACGCTCTGCGACGGCCTGGTAGTGCGGCCATCGCAACCTTCGGGGCGTGGAGCGTTGCCCGGTGAGGGCAATCAAGGAGATGAGTGGGACGCCTACGTCACGCTCGACACGTACGACAGGGACGAACGTGGGATCAACTCTCGGGGCGCGAGCACCGGGGGTGACGGAGTGCCCGTAGTAGTCGTGGGAGCAACGACCCACCAGGGAGGACGGGAGAGCCGTCCGCAGGGCGAAGGGGCACAGGTGGCTGGACATCGAAGAACCGCGAGGTATGCGTAATGCAGAGCGCCGAAGCGGTCCTGGATGTCCTCCGTGAACGCGGCAGGCGTGGCCTGCCGTTAGAGGGGTTGTATCGGCAGCTGTTCAACCCGCAGCTGTACTTGCTGGCCTACGGGCGCATCTACTCCAACAAGGGAGCGATGACGCCGGGACCCGACGCGGAAACCGCGGATGGCATGACGATCGCCAAGATCGAGCGCATCATCGACGCACTGCGTCACGAGCGCTACCGGTTTCGGCCCGTCAGGCGGCGCTACATCCCAAAGAAGGATGGGAAGCAGCGGCCGCTGGGACTGCCGTCGTGGTCGGACAAACTGCTCGGCGAAGTGATCCGCCTGCTGTTGGAGGCGTACTACGAGCCGCAGTTCTCCGAGCACTCCCACGGCTACCGATCCGGCCGGGGCTGCCACACCGCCTTGGGCGAGGTGGCGAGAACCTGGACGGGGACGAGCTGGCTTATCGAGGGCGACATCTCCCAGTGCTTCGATCGGCTCGACTCACGAGTCATGCTCGAGACGCTGGGCGAGAAGATCCACGACAACCGGCTGCTGCGGCTGGTCGGCCAGATGCTGCGAGCCGGGTACCTGGAGGACTGGGTGTGGAACGCCACGCTCAGCGGCGTGCCGCAGGGCGGCGTTCTCTCCCCGTGCCTGTCCAACATCTACCTGGATCGGCTGGACAAGTTCGTCGAGACGACTCTGTTGCCGGGATACAACCGAGGGGTGCTCAGGAGACACAATCCTGAGTACCAGAGGGTGCAGTACGCGCTCGCGAAAGCTCGCGCCCGTGGCGATCATGCCGCGGTCCGGGTGCTGCGCCAGCAGCAGCGTGGTCTCCCCAGCCATGATCAACACGATCCCGGCTACCGGCGGCTGCGTTACGTGCGATACGCCGATGACATCCTGCTCGGGTTCACCGGACCAAAGGCAGAAGCCGAGGAGATCAAACGTCGCCTCGCCCAGTTCTTGCGCGATGACCTCAAGCTGGAGCTGTCCGAGACCAAGACGCTGATCACCCATGCCCGCACCAGTGCGGCGAGGTTCCTCGGCTATGAGATCACCGTCCAGCACGACGACCGGAAGACGACCGCGGGCCGCAGGTCGGTCAACGGCCAGATCCGCTTGCGCGTGCCAACGGACGTGATCAAGGCCAAATGCTCCCAGTACATGAAGCGGGGCCAACCCGCCGACCGCCCCGGGCTGATGAACGAGGAGGACCACGCGATCATCAACCGCTACGGCGCGGAGTACCGGGGCATCGTCCAGTACTACCTACTGGCCGGAGACGTCTACCGACTGAACCGGCTGCATTGGGTAATGCAAACCTCGCTGCTCAAGACGCTGGCCGGCAAGTACGGCTCGACGGTGACGAAGATGGCCCACCGGTATCGGGCCATGATCGACACGCCGCACGGGCCATACCGCTGCATCCAGGTCAGTGTTCACCGCGGCACCAAGAGGAAGCCGCTGGTCGCGACGTTCGGTGGGATCCCGCTCAGACGACAGAAGCACGCGGTCCTCAAAGATCGCGAGCCGCTCCCGGCCACCGCCCGACGCACGGAGCTGATCCATCGGCTCCTCGCCGGACGGTGCGAGATCTGCGGACACACGGACGAGGTGCAAGTTCACCAGATCCATAAACTCGCAGACCTCCAGAAGCTGGGACAGCCACAACCACCCGAGTGGGTGCAAATCATGGCCGCGCGGCGACGCAAGACCCTCGTGGTCTGCGCCGCCTGCCACGCCAGCATCCATCCCGGGAGACCAACCGCATCAATCACGGAACAACCACTGGAGAGCCCGGTGATCGGAAACGGTCACGCCGGGTTCGGGAGGGCGGCGTCGGAAAAGGACCCATGAGGGCACCTCGCCGACGTCGTACCTCGCCC
>JBIOUY010000296.1:0-5871 GCA_044867445.1 Gemmatimonadales bacterium | reverse complement strand
ACGTTGGTGGGAGAGACGTACACCCGCTGGCCCTTGGTCAGGTCCAGCTTATCGAACCGATCCCGCGGAATGTGGGCCTCAATAGTCCGTCCGCCGTCCACCAGGTCCAGCTCCAGCCGGACCACGGGGCCGAACGCCCGGACGTGTCGAATCACCGCTTCCATCGACGAGGCACCCGAGGGCGAGGGGGCGAGCTCCACATCGTAGGTCCTGACATAGGCCACTCCCGCCTGATCGGTCGCCCCGGCCCATTCGGGAGCTTCCAGCTCGCCTTCACCGATGCTCACGCGTCCCTGGTGAATCCGGCCATGGAAGAGATTGACGTCGCCGAGGAAGCCGTAGACGAACGGCGTCGCCGGGTGCTCATACACTTCCTCGGGCGTGCCGCTCTGTTGGATCCGCCCCTGGTTCATGACGACGACCCGATCGGAGACCTCCAGCGCCTCCTCCTGGTCGTGGGTGACGAAGACGCTGGTGACATGGACCTCCTCGTGCAACCGGCGGAGCCAGCGGCGTAGCTCCTTCCGTACTTTCGCATCGAGGGCGCCGAACGGCTCGTCAAGCAAGAGAACTTTGGGCTTCACGGCGAGCGCACGCGCGAGCGCCACCCGCTGACGCTGCCCGCCGGAGAGCTCCGAAGGCCGCCGCTTGGCCAGGACGTCGAGCTGCACCAGGCGGAGAAGGCCCATCACCGTCTCGCGGATTTCGGCCTCCGAGGGCCGCACTGCTCGCGGCCGGACCCGGAGTCCGAAGGCAACGTTTTCGAAGACGCTCATGTGCCGGAAGAGGGCGTAGTGCTGAAAGACGAACCCAACCTGTCGCTCCCTCACAGGCTGGTCGGTGGCGTCTTCGCCGTGGAAGCGGATCGTGCCCTGATCCGCCAGCTCCAGCCCGGCAATGATCCGGAGCAGGGTCGTCTTGCCCGATCCGGATGGCCCCAGCAGCGCGACCAGCTCTCCTCCCGGCACCTCGAGGCTGACATTGTCGAGGGCGACAAAGTCGCCGAAGGTCTTGCGCAGGTTGCGGACCTCGATGCTCATGCCGCCGCCCTTTCGAGAGAGCCGTCGTCCCCGGCGAGGTCCGTCATGGCCCGCCGCTGCTGCCATTCCACCGCCGTCTTGAGCGCCAGGGTAACCAGGGCGAGAAGGGTCAGCACCGAGGCGACGGCGAAGCTGGCCGCGAAGGCATATTCGTTGTACAGGATCTCCACATGCAGCGGCAATGTGTTAGTCACCCCCCGGATGTGGCCGGAGACCACGGAGACCGCTCCGAACTCGCCCATCGCCCGCGCGTTACAGAGAATGAGTCCGTAGAGCACGCCCCACTTGATGTTGGGCAGCGTGACCCGCCAGAAGGTCTGCCATCCGCCGGCCCCCAGCACGATGGCCGCCTCCTCCTCCTCGGTTCCCTGCTCCTGCATGAGCGGAATCAGCTCTCGCGCAATGAACGGAGCGGTCACAAAAGTGGTGGCGAGCACCATGCCGGGCATGGCGAAGATGATCTTGATATCATGGTCCTGCAGCCAAGGGCCAAACCAGCTGTGCGCGCCGAAGAGGAGCACGAAAATCATCCCTGAGATCACCGGTGATACCGCGAACGGCAGATCGATCAGGGTGATGAGCAGGTTCTTTCCCGGGAAGCTGAACTTCGAGATACACCACGCCGCGGCCACGCCGAAGATGAGATTGATCGGGACCGCGATCGCCGCGATGAGCAGGGTCAGCTTGGCCGCGCTCAGTGCATCGGGGTCCCTGATGGCGCTCCAATAGGCCGTGAAGCCCTTGGCGAGCGCCTCGGTGAACACCAGAGCCAGGGGCAACACGAGAGTCAGCGCCAGGAAGGCCAGCGCGGTGAGGGTCAGAGTCCAGCGCACTGCCCGCGACTCCCCGGTCGCGCGGGTAATGGTTCTCGGCGCGGTCGTCGCCGGGCGGGAGAGGGCCAAAGTCGCCATGGCTCAGGCCGCCGTGCGGCGACGGGCCGCCCACTGGAGCAGATTGATAGTTAGGAGGAGCACGAACGACACTACCAGCATGACCAACGCAACCGCGGTTGCGCCGGCATAGTCGTACTGTTCCAGCTTGGTGATGATGAGCAAGGGCACGATCTCGGTTTTCATCGGCATGTTGCCGGAGATGAACACCACCGAGCCGTACTCGCCCACCGCCCGGGCGAAGGCCAATGCGAAGCCGGTAAGCAGCGCCGGGGCGACGGTGGGAAACACGACGCGGGTAAAGGTCTGCCACCGCTTGGCCCCCAGGCTCGCCGCTGCCTCTTCCACCTCCACCTCGAGATCGTCGAGCACCGGCTGCAACGTCCGCACCACAAAGGGCAGGCCGATGAAGATCAGCGCCACCGTGATCCCGATCCAGGTGTAGGACACCTTGATGCCAAGCGGCTCGAGGCGGCTCCCGATCCACCCGTTCGAGGCGTAGAGCGTGGTCAAGGCAATGCCCGCGACCGCGGTCGGCAAGGCGAACGGGAGGTCCACCATGGCATCAACCAACCGTCGACCGGGAAACCGATAGCGCACCAAGACCCAGGCCACCAGCAGGCCAAACACCGTGTTGACCAGCGCGGCGACCAGCGACGCGCCGAAGGTCACCCGATACGAAGCCAGGACCCGGGGATTGGTGACGGTGGACCAGAACGTGGGCCAGGACAGCTCAGTGGTCCGCGCGAAGATGGTCGCGAGGGGGAGCAGCACCATGAGACTCAGATAGGTGCAGGTGATCCCGAGCGAGAGTCCAAAGCCTGGGAGCACGCTCCGTGACGTGTGCCGCATCGTCATCCCTTCGTAGGGGTAGACAACCAACCGGGGCTAGCGCCCCGGCTGATAGATCTGATCGAACAGCGCCCCATCGGCGAAGTGGGTCGCGTTGGCCTTCTTCCACCCACCGAAGACCTCATCGATGGTGAACAACGTCACCTTGGGAAACTGGGCCGCGTACTCCTCAGCCACCTTCGCCAGGCGCGGCCGGTAGAAGTGCCGGGCCGCGATCTCCTGCCCCGCCTCGGTGTAGAGGTACTCGAGATAGGCCTGGGCAACGGCCTTGGTGCCGTGCTTGCCGGCGAACTTGTCGACAACCGCGACCGGAGGTTCCGCCAGAATGCTGAGCGAGGGCGCGACGACTTCGAACTTCCCGGGGCCGAGCTCCTTGATGGCGAGAAGGGCCTCGTTCTCCCATGCAATCAGCACGTCCCCAATGCTTCGCTCCACGAACGTCGTGGTCGATCCTCGGGCGCCGGCGTCGAGCACCGGGACGTTCTTATAGAGCCGGGTGATGAAGTCCTTGGCCGTCGCCTCGTTGCCACCAGGCTGGCGCAGGGCCCAACCCCAGGCCGCGAGATAGTTCCACCGCGCCCCGCCTGATGTCTTGGGATTCGGGGTCACGACCGAGATGCCGGGTTTCGCCAGATCGCCCCAGTCGTGGATCTTCTTGGGGTTACCCTTGCGGACCAGGAGCACGATCGTCGAGGTGTACGGGGAGCTGTTGTTCGGGAGGCGGCTCTGCCAGTTCGCGGGAAGGAGCCCACCCTTCTCCGAGATCTGATCGATGTCGTAGGCCAGCGCCAAGGTGACCACGTCGGCTTCCAAACCATCGATGACCGCGCGCGCCTGCTTGCCGGAGCCGCCATGGGACTGGCGGATGGTCACGTTCTGGCCAGTCTTGCCTTTCCAATAGCTGGCGAACTGGCGATTGAAATCCTCGTACAGTTCACGGGTCGGATCGTAGGAAACGTTGAGCAGAGTCACAGGCTTCGGAGCCGCCTGGGCGGCGATACCGCGAGAGCCGGCCAGTAGGGCCGGCAGGATGATCCACCCGCGGAGGACGACTCGGATACGCATGGGGGGTCAACGTGCCTCTCATGGAGTCGAGATCAGAAGGAGTACTGGACACGGCTCACCACGAAGTTCTCCGCCTCGCGGTCTGCGCCCGCGGCGGCACCACCGTCGAAGGTGGTATGCTCGTAGTCGACCACGACCTTGATGGCTCGCGCGAGATACCAGTTGAGCCCCACGGCCCAGGCCTTGGCCTTAGTGGGCGAGCTGGTGGGGCTGGCGAAGATCGGGAAGGTCGCGTCGTCGATGTCGAGCTCGGAGTACCGCGCCGCGAGCTCGACCGCGCCAAAGGCGCCCGCCTTGGGATCGAATGGCTTCTTAGGGCTAGCGCTGCGGAATGAGTTCTTTTCACCGGTGAGGAAGTAGGAGCCGGTCGCCTGCCAGGCGGTGTGCTTCAGCTTGGCCGTGGTTGCCGCCTGGGTCACTTCCTGCCAGGAAACGGTGTACTCACCCAGCAGGCCAAGCGGGCCGGTGTAGAAGTAGGCCTGAGGCGCGAGGCGGGAGCGACGACCGTTGGCATATGCGTTGTTGGCCGGCGTGGTGGTGCTGCTGGTATAGCGCAAGAACGTCTGCTGTCCCGGGGTTCGATAGCTGGCCAGCGCTGGTGCCGCGGTGGTGCCTCGCTCCAATCCGGTTGATCCCGCGACGCCGAACCCGAGTCCGGCCAAGGTACCGGCCTTGACCGGCTGGAGAAAAATCCGTCCGGCAAAGTCCTTGGCATCACTCACGTCACCGTCGCCATTCCCCAGATCGGGAACACCGTTGAAGATGCCGGCTTGCCAGGTGAATGCGCCGGTCCCTACGTCGCCGGAGAGTTGCAGGCCCACGTCGCGGTTGGACACCAGGTTGGTCGGCAGCGCACGTTCGGCAAAGACAATGTCACTGGCGCTCTGCAGGCGCTCCAGGCCGACCGGAGGCTTGAACTTGCCCACCCGCACGGCGAATTCCGGGGCGACCTTCACGTCGGAGTAGGCGTCGAAGAGCACCGTGGTGCCCTGGCCAAAGTCGGGCTGGAGACGGAACTCCAGGTTCTTTCCGACGGTGGCTTCGAGAATGGGCCGGGCCCGGCGCAGAAAGAAGGTATTGGTCACCGGGACGGCGCTGTCCGAGAGAAAGAACCGGCCGTCGGTCTGCACCAATCCCTTGAGCCGAACCGCGAACTTCCCGTCGGCGGATTTGATGCTGAATCCGTCTTTGGTGCTGGCCGTCGCCGAGACCTTGTCCTTGGCCGCTGCCGCGGCACTATCGGCGGCAAGTTCCCGGAGCCGCAGAAGAATGCGAACTTGCTGGTCGAGCTCGTTGACCCGCGCCTCGAGCGTGCTGTCCGACGGCTGCTGTGCGACGAGCTGTGGCACGATTACCACAGTTCCCGTACCCAGAAGAAAGGCGGTGACCCAATAGCGGACCGCACGCATGCGGATCTCCCTGAGCTTGAGATGGCGACTTCCGGCGGTCCGGTCAGTCCTTTCAAGCGGCCACCGATCAGGCGCCGCTGGTCTGAATGTGTTATGCAATGCGATGCGTAAGTTCAGTACCGAAGCGGACTTTCTCCCTCCGCTCCAACTGCACCACGCGGCCGTCATGGATCACCAGCTCGATTGCGCCGTAGCGAATCGACCGGAGCGCCTCGAGGAGCTCTCTGGCCAGGGCGGGAGGCAATGCCAACGGGCCATTTGCATCGGCCGAGGGTTCGGCCTGGGTCGTCTGAGGGTTCATGAGTCTATATACTCTATCTAGTAGATAGAGTAAATGGCAAGATGCCACAGTCCCACGGGTGTAACGCCTGGTAAAGTCACTCGATTGGCAGGGGTGACCGAGCGGTCGCGATCTTCTGTTGCAGAGAGGCGATACTGGTGCCGTCCAGGATCTTCGCGGTTGCGTCCCGGACCTCCTTCATCGCCAGGCGGACCGCGCAAATCGCCTCATCCCGACAGTCGGCGCAGCGGACATAGGCTGTCTGGCTGGCGCAGGGGACGGGAGCCAGAGGACCATCAAACATGCGGACGATCTGGCCCAGGTAGATATCGGCT
>JBIOUY010000295.1:0-4605 GCA_044867445.1 Gemmatimonadales bacterium | reverse complement strand
TAGGAGAGAATGCCCGACTCCGGGAGGCGGCTGAGAGCAGGTACCTGATGGTGGGCGAGAGCCCCGCGCTTCGGGGTGTTCGCGAGCTGATCAGCAAGGTAGGCCCGACGGCGGCGCGGGTCTTGATCACCGGGGAGAACGGCACCGGCAAAGAGTTGGTCGCGCGAGCGCTGCACGAGGCCTCTCCCCGGCGAGACGGTGCATTTGTTGAAGTAAATTGTGCCGCCATTCCCTCGGAGCTGATCGAAAGCGAGCTGTTCGGCCACATGAAGGGCTCCTTCACCGGCGCCTTCGCCGACCGAGCCGGCAAGTTCGAGCAGGCCGATGGCGGAACGCTCTTCCTCGACGAGGTCGGCGATATGTCGCTCTCGGCGCAGGCCAAGCTGCTCCGGGTGCTGCAGGAGGGCGTGGTGACCCGGATCGGCGGCTCCAAGTCGATTCAGGTGGACGTCCGAGTGCTGGCGGCCACCAACAAGGACCTGGAGTCTGAGATCGTCGAGGGCAACTTCCGGGAGGACCTGCTCTATCGTCTCAACGTGGTCCCGATCGACGTCCCGCCGTTGCGCGAGCGATTAGAGGACGTTCCCGCCCTCGTTACCCATTTCGCCGATCGACTCGCGGCCAGCGCGGGAGTACCGGGGAAGAAGTTTGCCGACGACGCGATCCGCCGACTGCAGTCCCGGTCCTGGCCGGGAAACATCCGGGAGCTGCGAAACGCGGTGGAGCGGGCCCTGATCCTCGCACCGGGCAAAGTGGTAACCGCGGCGGATGTGGAGCGGCTCTTGCCCACGGGGGACGGGCCTCTGCCGGGGGGGCCTTCCGTGGAGGCATCTCCCGGACAGACGTTCGAGACCTTCAGACAAGAAGCTGAAAAGCAGTTCCTGTTGCAGAAGCTTCGGGAACACGATTGGAACGTTTCCGAGACCGCGCGCGCGATCAAGATGCCCCGGTCCAATCTCTACAAGAAGATCGAGCGCCACGGCATTAGCCGGGAGACGGCGTGACCGAGCAGCCGCGGGATTGGGACAAGGAACTGGCGAAGATCGATCGGGTGCTGGCCAAGCAATCCAGCACTACGCCACCGCTGGCGCCAGGCCGCCCCGGAGGAGCTCCGGCGACAACTCCGGCGCCCACACGGGGCCGCTCGGTCGCGCTGACCTGGTTCTGGGTCGTTTTGGGAGTGGCCCTGGCCGTTGCCTTGCCGATCTGGCCATATGAGAAAGCCTGCGGACTTCGCCTCTTCTTCTTCATCGGCGCCATCGGGATCACCGGCATCGTTGGCGTGCTGGCCGCGCTGGCGAGTTGGGCTCACCGCCGCGGCTTCGCCCACGTGCTCTCGTTGATAATCGTCGGATGGGCGAGTGTGCTGGCGGCGCGGGAAGTGCTGCCCCGGATCGGATACGCCAAGCAGAACGCCACTTGGATGTGCGCGGCCGAGCCTACAGCTCCCCAGCCGGCGGCTCCACCCAAGCAGTGAACGGTAAACGGGAAACAGTAAACGGGACCCCGTTCACCATTTACCGTTTACCGTTCACCCTTCTTTCACCCATTTTCCTGCTTCCATGGCCAAGACCTTCAAGAACTTCATCGCCGGTGAGTGGGTCGCACCCAGCAACGGCGCCTACTTCGAGAACCGCAATCCAGCCGATGTCTCCGATCTGATCGGACGCTTCCCCGATTCCGATCGGCGCGACATCGAGGCAGCGGTCCGATCGGCCCGGCGGGGTTTCACGCTCTGGTCGCGCACTCCTCCACCGGTGCGAGGTGACGTGCTGCGGCGGATCGGGGACCTGCTGGTGGAGCGCAAGGAGGCGATCGCGGAGGCCATGACCCGTGAGATGGGCAAGGTCCTGGCGGAGGCCAGGGGCGACGTGCAGGAGGGCATCGATACCGCGTACTACGCAGCTACCGAAGGGCGGCGGCTGTTCGGCCATGTGGTTCCCTCCGAGCTGCGAGCCAAATGGGCCATGAATTACCGGAGGCCAATCGGCATCGTGGGGCTGATCACGCCGTTCAACTTTCCGCTCGCGATTCCCACCTGGAAGATGTTTCCCGCACTGGTGTGCGGGAACGCAGTGATCATCAAGCCCTCCGAGGACGTACCCCATACGGTTCACCTCCTGGTGGAAATCCTGCTCGAGGCGGGACTGCCGCCGGAGGTCATCCAACTGGTGCACGGCAGCGGCGAGCGGGCGGGAAGGGCGTTGGTTGAGCATCCCGATGTCCCGGTCATCTCGTTCACCGGTTCCACCGAAACCGGCTCCCTCATCGGCGAGACCTGTGGCCGGATGCACAAGCGGCTCTCGCTAGAGATGGGTGGTAAGAATGCCATGATCGTCATGGACGATGCCGATCTGGATCTGGCCCTCGAGGGCGTGCTGTGGGGAGCGTTCGGCACCACCGGACAGCGCTGCACCGCAACCAGCCGGCTGATTCTGCATCGCAAGGTTCACGATCGCTTCCTCCGGCGCTTGGTTGATGCCGCCGAGTCGCTTCGGCTGGGGAATGGGCTGGAAGAGAAGACCGATGTCGGGCCACTGATCCATGAGCAGTCGCGCGAGAAAGTCGAGCGTTACGTGGAGATCGGGCTGGAGGAGGGAGCCGAGTTGGTGACTGGGGGGAAGATCCCGCGCGGTCGGCTGGAGAACGGATGGTTTTACCGACCGACGGTATTCGCCGGCGTGCGCCCGCGAAGCCGGTTGGAGCAGGAGGAGATCTTTGGCCCGGTCCTGAGTGTCATCCGGGTAGGCTCGTTCGACGAGGCGGTTCGGGTCAACAACGACGTGCGCTACGGTCTCTCGAGCTCGGTCTATACCGATAATGTGGACCTCGCCTTCCGCGCCATGCAGGAGCTGGACAACGGGATCACCTATGTGAACGCACCGACTATCGGCGCGGAGGCCCACTTGCCGTTCGGCGGCGTCAAGGCCACCGGGAACGGTCATCGGGAAGGTGGGTGGGAGGTCTACCAGTTCTACTCCGAGACCAAGGTCTGCTACGTGGACTACTCTGGTCGGCTGCAGCGGGCGCAGATCGATGCCTATGAGGTCTAGGGTCGCGGGTCACGGGTCTCGGGTCCGCAGCATTGGGCATAAGAACTGCTGCTCCCCACGGTGATCACCGACGCGTTGTGACCCGCGACGCGCGACTCGTGACCGGCGACTCTTCGCCCGTTGCGTCCCGCTTCTTCGCAGAGTAAGGTTCCATCAGGTCTTCGTTCCGAGCGCAGTCCGTTCGGTGTGGTGCTGGGGACGTGCTCACGATGCCGCCACTTCTTGGGTCCGTCCCCATGTCGATTACGAGGTCCGGTCGCATGCGTCCAATGCAGGTTGGCTCCGGCAAGCGTGGCCCTTCGTTCGATGAAGGCTCGCTGGACCAGTACCTCCGCGAAATCAGCAAGTACCCACTGATTCCTCAGGAAGAAGAAGTCACCCTCGCCCAGCGGATCCGCGCCGGCGATGGTGAAGCGCTGGACAAGTTGGTACGCAGCAATCTCCGCTTCGTGGTCTCCGTCGCCAAGAAGTATCAGAACCAGGGCGTCTCCCTCGCCGATCTCATCAACGAGGGCAATCTCGGCCTCATCCGCGCGGCGCATAAGTTCGACGAGACCAAGGGCATCAAGTTCATCTCCTACGCCGTCTGGTGGATCCGTCAGGCCATTCTCCAAGCCCTCGCGGAACAGAGCCGTATCGTCCGGGTCCCGCTCAACCGCGCCGGGACCCTGCACCGGATCGGGAAGCGGTCCTCCGCCTTGCTCCAGGAGCTCGGCCGCGAGCCAACCCCGTCCGAGATCGCCGAGGGCATGGACATCTCCATGGAGGAAGTCCAGAAGACCCTTTCCATCTCCCAGAATCATCTCTCTCTGGATGCCCCGCTCACCCCTGGTGAAGACAACAAGCTGCTCGACTATCTCCCCGATACCCAGAACCCCGGCCCCGACTCCGAAACCTTCGAGCACGCCCTTACCGAATCCATCGAGGAGGTGCTGTCGACCCTGAAGGAGCGGGAGGCCAAGATTCTCCGGCTGTACTTCGGACTCGACGGCCCGGAGCCGATGACCCTCGAGGAGATCGGGAGCCTTCTCGGCATCACCCGCGAGCGGGTACGCCAAATCAAGGAGAAGGCTCTGAGCCGGCTCCGGCATGTCAGCAGGGCGCGGGCTCTGGAGAGCTTCCTGGCCTGACCCTGGTTTAACACCGACGTTGGGCGCGGCGTCTCCCTCCAGTTCCGTCAGATCTCACCTGAACGCGCGCGGCTCGGGCCGCAGGAGGGCAGCATGATCCGCATCGGGCGATTGCTTCCCTGGATTCTGGCGGGAGCGCTGACTGCTGTCGCGCTGGTGCCATCGCCGGGTGCCGCCCAGCAATTCGACCATCCCCGCGGGGAATGGCGTGGGACTTGGCATCATCGGCATCATCCTCGGGCCTTCGCCCGGTCCTATTCGATGGAGCATCGGGGTTGGTGGATGGAGCGCCGGAGCTGGCGGATGGAACATCGAGGCTGGCGGATGGAGCACCGCCGTTGGATGATGCAGCATCGCTGGCACGACGCACGGAGAGTTCGGCACCGGTGGCACCGGTTTGATGGCTATATCTGATCGCGCCG
>JBIOUY010000294.1:0-8299 GCA_044867445.1 Gemmatimonadales bacterium | reverse complement strand
TACCTCCACCGCGCCGGTTCTGCCGGCCGATGCTGCTGCCACCGTGGCGACCTGCGATCGCGCGGCCCCGGCCGCCTCCGAATAGAACAGCAACCGGACCGCCTGGCCCCGCCGCACCAGGCTTGCTCCGGCGCCGGAGAGGGCAATGCGAGCCTCCAGCGAGTCCGCCAGCCCTAGCTGGAGCACCCGTTCGCCTAGCCCGACCCAGTGCCCGCTGAGCGACTCCGGCCGGCCAGTCAACACGGTTCCACCCGCGGGGGCTCGCAGCGTCAGAGCCCCCGTTTCCAGCTGCAAGCCTGCCAGCCGAGCCGCTTCCGTGGCCCGCTCGGCCCCGATCCGGGCAACCTGGCCCATCTCGTTCCCAGCCCTCGCCTGGGTCTCACGGGCGGCGAGCGAGTCAACCAGCCGGCGGGTTGTCGCGGCAGCCCGTTCCAGATCAAAGTTGCGCATCTCGATGAGGGGCATGCCTGCGGCTACCCGGGTTCCTTCACCGACGTACACCCGCTGAATCAGACCGCTGTCCGGCGCGGTGAGCGGAGTCGACAGCGCGGGCCAAGCCGTAAAGTGGCCGGTCACCGTGATCGACCATGGGATAACCGCTCCGGCCAGGACGATGCCGGCGGTAGCAGCCAGGAGGCGGGGTCGCCAATTGTGCCCCGCCAGGGCGGCACGCCGCTCGCGCCAGAACGCCGCGATCGTTTGACCCCAGTTCCTCAGAATATCACGAAAGGTGAGCCACAGCCCTGCCAGGAAGATCGCGACCCCTAAGCCGCCGAGCAGCCGGTCGAGCCATCCGTAGATGGTCGCCGCGAAGACCAGAGAAACCATGCTGATGTACAGCGCGGCCAGCATGCCGTAGATCAGGAAAATCCGCTGTTCGCGCTCATCTGCCGGCGGCTGCGGCAGCTCCATACGAAACACGCGAGTCTTGATGATCCAGGTGAGGTGAGCGAAGGCTCGTTGGCGCAGATTGGGGACCTCGAGATAGTCGCTCAGGGCGTAGTAGCCGTCAAGTGGAAGCAGAGGGTTCACGTTCATCAGGACGGTTGTCACGCCACCGAAGATCACCCCGCCGAGGGCGATCTCAGAGAGGATTGTCCCCGGGCTAACCACCCACCAGACTATTGCCAGCAAGCTGGCAAGAACCATCTGAATCCAGGAGCCGGCCGCCGTGACCCAAAGCCGCGCCCGGAGCTCGGGAAAGGTCCAGGCATCGTTCACGTTACAGAAGAATGCCGGCTCGAAGTAGAGCAGCATTGCCCCGATCTCGTGAACCTGCCCACCGAAATATTTGCAGGTGAACCCGTGCCCCAGCTCGTGAACGGCGATGATGGCGAGACCGGTGAACCAGAAAACGGCAAAACTGCCCACCGACATTCGGAAGAGATAGAGATCGGCTAGCGCGCGGGTGAATTCGGGCCAGCGCAATCCGATTATGAGAAAGTAGATTGCGAACAGAACCAGGGAGAGGATGATGAAGCCCCGGCTGAAGCAAAAGCGGAGCCGGGAAAGCCAGCGATCCATGAACTTATCGGGGTCCGCCACGGACCAGCGGAGGCGGAAGATATCGCCCTTGAAGATGCCCTGGTTCAATCGGCGCCTGCGCTCCGCTCGAAGCCGCTCCATCAACAGCACCGAGCGCTCCCGCAGAGTGCGCTCCAGCAAACCCATGGAACGGAGCTTCTGAGCGAAGCCTTCCACGGCGGACGCGGACACCCGAAGCCCACTCTCCAACAGCTCTGCCGCAGCCTGAGACGGAGTTTTGAGGCCGTCCAGGGTCTGCATCACCATCACCTCGACCGGACGAAACCGAAAGTATTTCCGGGTCTCGGGATCCTTCACGATAAAGCTCTGCTCGCCCCGGTAGGTCTGCTCTACCAGCACCAGGTCGGAGCGGAGCTTGGGCAGTCCGCTCATGGGGCGCTCTGGACCACCTTTTCCCCCGGCGCGAGCCCGCTGAGCACCTCCACCCGGCCCCCGCCGAGCTCGCTGCCGAGCGTGACGGCGCGCAGGGTGGTCCGATTGTCGTCCCACACCAGGGCGTATCCTTCACGCGCCACCGCGGCTTTGGGAATGGTGACGACCTGGCGTCGCTGGGAGCCGAGCCGCACGGTTACGCTGCTACCCGGCACCAGGCGAGATCCGGAAGCGAGTTGGACGATCAGCTCGCGGGTGCCGCTGGCGCCATCGATGATGGGCGAAGCCCGGATGACTCGCGCGGCCGCACTGAGTCCGCCAGGTCCCAGCACCTGCGCGCTGGCACCTGGCTTAATGGCTTCCACGGCAGTCTCCGGTACGTGCACCGCCGCGAGAACCGGCTCGAGTGCCGTCACTCGGAAAAGCGAGTCGCCCGGATTCACCAGTCGCTGTACCCGGGCTACCCTGGCGGTGATCACCCCGGCAAAGGGGGCGATGATCCGGGTGAGGTCGTAATCGCGCTGGGCCTTCTGCAGCGCGAGGACCGCCTGCCGGTGCTCGAACTCAACCTGCTCCGAGTCCGCCCTGGTCACCACGCCGGCGGTGGCCAGGGCGCGCTGCCGCTCCACCGTCTGCTTGGTATTGGCGAACTTCTCTTTGGCCTGATTGAGCGCGATCGTCTGGTCGGCACTCTCCAGGCGGGCCAACTCCTGCCCTGGCGCAACCCGGGTGCCGAGATCGACCATAATGGATTCCACCACACCGGCTGAGCGGGCATACACTGTGGCATCGTGCTCCACGTACAGTTGCGAGGGCAGTGAGAGCGGCGCTTCGACCGTGGCAGTATCGACCGTGGCCACGGCTGGGGCCGGTGTGCCGGAGGCCGACGCGCTCTCCGTTCGAGCCGTCTTTCCGGGTTGAGCCTCGCGACTGCAACCCAGCGCGACCAGCAAAGCAGGACCGAACGGCAGGTACCGAATCATGACCAGATTCTCCACCCCAGGAGTCGAGCCCAGCGCACCGGGCCCCGCAGGAAGCGCCCTGCGGCTGAGGCGGGATCCGTGAGAACTCGGACGTATGCGGCCATGCTGGGCTTGAGCAAGCCGTCGGGATTGGCCACTCGGGCACGAACCGGGTAGCGAATGTTTTCGGCGGTGTCCACCGGTAGCTGACCGATCGACACCACGGTGCCCGAGAAGGTCCGCTGGGGAAGGGCATCGACCCTGAGATGCACTTGCTGGCCCGGCCGGACTCGAGCCACATCCCGCTGGTCCACGCCGAACTCGAGCTCCAGGGTGTCGGTTCGCCCGAGGGTCAGGAGCAGCTCGCCCTCATCCAGCGATGCCCCAACCCGCTCCTCTGGGCGAGGAGTCAGGACCACTCCGCTCGCGGGGGCGCGCACCGTAGTGAGCTCCACCTGCTCGTCCAGCAGTGCCAGCTCCCGGCGCAGGGCTTCGGCACGGATGCGTTGCAGCCGCTCTTCGGCCACATCTCCTCGGGCGGCCGCCAAGGCCGCCTGGCGATCGGCGGTGGCCGCTTCGGCGGCTGTAGCCTCCCGGTCGCTTTGGACGCTGATGGCGCGAAGGTAGGCCACGGGAGCTCCCCGTGGGACCGCGGTTCCCTCTCGCACCGACATTCGCTCGACCACCCCCGCCACCAGCGCCCGCACCGGGGCGAAACGGGTCGGCCGAAAGGTGGCGTCCGATCCGGAGACTCGCAGAGGCCAGCGGATCAGAGTGAGAGCGGCCAGCGTGACCAGGCCAACTCCCAGGACGAGCCTGAGCTTCTGCCGGGGCATCGCCAGCAGAGCTTGCTTCCGCGCCGCGAGAGCTCCGATGGCGTCAACCATCGGGACCTGATGGTAGAGCTGGGCGTTGCGCAGGGCCACCGCAGTCTGGTTGGCCAGGATCGCCGCGACTTCTCGCTGAGTCTCGTTGGCGAACTCAGGGGCCGCCGCCTCGAACATCAGGACGCCGACCACACCCTCCTCGTCCTTGAGCGGCAAATAGAGTCCACTGCCCACGCCATCGTTTTCCAGGTCCGGCCCGAAGATGGTCACGAACATCCGCTCCGCGTCCGACCCGGGAGCGCTGCGATCGCTCAGATAAAGCGGCTCACCCCGGCCGGCGGCCCATTCGGCCCTGGCCACCAAATCCTGGAGCTTGGGGTCCTTGGGATCGACCTGCTCCTGGCCGGCAACCGCCCGGATGTCACAGCGGCCCTTCTCGTAGAGCGCCACGGCACCGCGGTCGAAGGTGAGTGCCTTCGCAGCCAGGTTCACCACCGAATGAAGCACCCGATCGAGGTCGAGGGTTGCGGTGATCTCCCGGCTGATCTCGAAGAGCAGGGTGAGATCTTTGGCCCGCTTTTCCGCCGTGTGCAGCCGAGCGTTCCGGAGCGCTGTGGCCGAGATGGTGGCAAGTCCCTCCAGCAGCTCCCGGTCGTGCTCGTCGAAGACGCCCAGGCCCGTGGCTTTGCCGGAAACCTGTATAGCACCGATGGTTTCCCCATTCGCGACCATCGCGGTCGCCATCACGGCGGTGGAGAGCGATCCCTCAGCGCTGTCCACATCCGCCCGGTATCTCGGGTCCTGAACCGCCCCCGTGACGATCGTAGTCTTCTGCTTCTGGGCCACGTCCCCGACGAAGCCGGTCCCGACCGGCATCTGGGCACCTATCAGCCGCTGGCCCGCGCCGCCGATTGCTAGCCGGCAGCGCAGCATGTCCCCTTCGGCGATCCAGATGGAGCCCCCCTCGGCACCCAGGGCCGCGATGACCCGGTGAAAGACCCGAGGCAGCAGCTCGTCGAAATCCAGGGAGGTACTGAGCTCGAGGCTGATCGACTGAAGCAGCCTTAGCCGCTCGATTTCCTGGCGTAGCTCGTCGAGGGAATCGGGGCTGACACCTACGATGTCGGGCATGGGTCGAGTATGTGCGATAGGCTGAAATTACGTAAGAGGGATCCCGAACAGCCGAAGTGCCGGGCCCCGGTTTGGGGAGTCCGGCACTTCGCGGTCCTCAGGGCGGCCTCTCAAGTTCAAAGAGGCATCCCTGCTGCACGCGGTCGATTAGGGCTTGCCGGGATTGGGCAGCGTGCCCGGCGCGATCCGCTCTTCCAACTCTTCAACCGAAAGCTCCACCGCTGCGGCATCCTTACCGGTCGCCTCACGAACCTTGGCCTTCTGCTCGGGGGTCAACTCGATTCGGATCTGGCCCTTGGAGTTCTGCATGGCACCCTCCTGGAGGTGGACTGCGTGGGCGGCAGTTGGCAGGGACTGCCTCGAACTGCCGCCCGTTTCTTTACGGACTCGCCACGCCGTCTCTTACCGATGGTCAACCTGGCGGACGGTCGATTATGGCTTGCCGGGATTCGGCAGCGTGCCCGGCGCGATCCGCTCTTCCAACTCTTCAACCGAAAGCTCCACGGCCTCGGCATCCTTGCCGGTCGCCGCGCTGATCTTGGCCTTCTGCTCAGGGGTTAGCTCGATTCGGACCTGTCCCTTGGGGTTCTGCATGGCATCCTCCTGAAGGTGGACTGCCTGGCGGCAGCGACTTGTGTGCTCGGCTGAGTTCCCGGCGAGGAACTATCTGGTCAGGAACACGGGATGAGACTAAGCCCTCTTCGTGAAGCCAGCGTGAAATCCTCTTGCCCTTCCGTGAATCTGGGGTACGTTGGAGCACTCCCCAAAAGGCGATTGTCTGTCGCGAGTCGTACTGACCCTGCTCGGTCCGCCAACCGTCTGTCTTGCAGACGAGGGTCCGGTCGCGCCCCCTCTGGGGGCTAAGGCGTTGGCGCTTCTCACCTACCTGGTGCTGGAGGGGAGGCCGCACACCCGGGAGGAGCTTGCCGGACTTTTCTGGGGCGACTCCCCGGAGCCCGAGGCTCGCGCCTCTCTTCGCCAGGCGCTGAAGCGCTTACGGGAAACCTTGGGGGGTGTGATCGAGGCTGACCGCCGGCTAGTCGAGCTGGTGCAGCCGGTCGAGTGTGACATCCTCGACTTCCGGCGGGCAGTTGAACGAGAGCCGGAGCGAGCAGTAACCGTTGATGTCCCCCGCTTCCTGCAGGGATTCTCGATTCGGCATGCCCCCCAGTTCGACGAGTGGGCTGGGGCGACCCGGGGGGTGCTCGTTCGCCAGTATCAACAAGCCCTGGGGACATTGGCCCGGGCCGCTCTGGCCGAGCGGCGCTGGAAAGACGCCATGGGGCTGGCGGATCGCTGGCTCGACTCAGACCCACTTGCGGAGGAGCCGGCCCGGCTGGGTATCGAGGCGCGGTACCTCTCGGGCGATCGAGGCGCGGCGCTGGCCGCCTT
Source organism: Gemmatimonadales bacterium (assembly GCA_044867445.1). Taxonomy (GTDB): domain Bacteria; phylum Gemmatimonadota; class Gemmatimonadetes; order Gemmatimonadales; family GWC2-71-9; genus CAVVWJ01. The sequence continues at coordinate 2,070 of JBIOUY010000294.1, read as the reverse complement.
CTCCACCTACCGCTCGAATCTGGTTCGCGAGACCGGTTGTGAGCCCGGCCGGAGCCTGCTTGCCCTGATACGAAGAGTAGAGACGGATGCTCTAACCGGCACCAGCACTCCGGGCCCCGAGGAGTGGAACGGCCCCACCCCCACGTTCGAGGCCAGTCTGATCGGCCGGGAGCAGGAATGGGCGAGCCTGTTGCGCTCGTGGAACAGCGTTCGCCAGGATCAAGGCGGCATCGTCTTACTCGAAGGCGAGGCAGGCGTTGGAAAGTCCCGGCTCGCCGAGGAGTTCCTTCGTTGGGTTGTGACGGACGGCGGAACTGTGCTTCGCGGGCGAGGTTACGATGCGCGGGCCGGGATTCCATACGGCCCGATGGTCGAGGCATTACAGGAGGCGCTGGACGCGCCGGGTCTCACCGGTACCTCGCCCGAGTGGCTCACCGAGGTGGCCCGACTCCTGCCTGAGCTCCGGCGGCGGTTCTCGATGCTGCCTGAGCCAGCTCCCCCATCCGACTCCGCCGAGGGATGGCGACTGTTCGAGGGTGTGGCCCAGGTGCTCCTGGCGCTGGCAGCGGAGCGGCCGGTGGTGGTCTCCATCGATGATCTGCAATGGTGCGACGGGGATAGCTGCAATCTCGTCCGCTTTCTGACCCGGCGGCTGGAACGGGCGCCAGTCCTTTGGTTGGGCACTTTCACGCTAGGCGAGCTGGAACGTGATGCACCCTCCGCCCGGCTCTGTCGAGTGCTTCGCGCCCGGGCCCACGCGGAGCCTATCTCGATCGGGCCGCTGACCGAAGAGCAGCTTTGGCGTCTGATGAGGGAGATGGGTCACGTGAGCAGCCCAACTGGGGCACGGCGCTTCGCCGGTCGGGTGTTCCGCATAACCGGAGGCAACCCGTTTTACGCCATTGAGCTGCTCAAGACTATGTTCGGCCAGGGGCTCCTCCAGGTCGACGAGCACAGTGGCGAGTGGACCATCCCCTCGGCTGGGCTGGGAGAGGGGCGTGAGTTTCCCGTCTCGCGCACGGTGCACGATGTGATCGCGGAGCGGGTGGAGCGCCTGCCGGAGGAACTGCGTGACGTGCTGATCACGATCGCGGTTGCCGGCCCCGGATGCCGCCCGGCCGTGTTGTCCCACGTGCATGGGATTTCCCGGTTGCACGCCGCTTGGGTGAGCGATGCGCTGGCCGAGCGGCACCTGGTCATCGAGCAGGGGGGCGTCTACCGCTGCGCGCACCCGGTGATCGGGCATGCTGTGCGGGACGGACTCACCGCTCCGAGGCTGCGTGAGGTGAATCGGGTGCTCGCTCTGGCTCTCGAGCTAGTGACACCTCCCGATCAGCTCTCGGTGATTGCCGGAGAGATTGCCCGCCACGCCGACCGGGGTGGCGAGCCGGCTCTGGCGTACCGCTTCGCTCTCATTGCGAGCGATGCATCGGTCCGGCGATTCGCCTTCGAGGAAGCCCTCGCCTGGCTCGACCTCGCTGCGAGCTCCGCCAGGAGCAAGGCGGAGACGGACGCGGTAAACCGGCTCACGGCGGAGGTGCTCGAAGTGGCCGGGTGGAGCGAGGCCCCTGCCGGGATTCGGCGGGTTCCCATCACACGAGAGTTGGTGACGGAAGACCTCGATCTGCGGGTGCGCGGCTAGCAGCGCTGGTCTCACGTAGGCAGCTCGAATGGAGGAACGGATGGTTGGACGATCGCGCCCCCACCTCGGCGTGGTTCTCGCCGGGGCGGTGCTGGTTTCGGCATGCAAGGACCTGCTGCCGGAGCGTAAGCCAACGGTCACCGCCGATTCCGCTACTCCGCCCGTGCCCGCTGCCGGCGCGCCCGCCAAGCGCACCGCGCCGCCGGTAACCGCGGGCGAGTTGGCGAGCGAGAAGATGGGCTTCGATCAGATTCGACGCAGCCTCCGCCGGCTGGTGGCCCAGGAGGAGGGATTCTTCGCGGAGAACGGGGTCTACACGACGGACTTTGAGCGCATGGGTTTCCGTCCCGAAGGCGCGAGCGAGATCCGGTTTCTTTGGGTGAAGCGCGATGGCTGGGCCGCCAGCGGAACTCACACCGGGATCAAGG
>JBIOUY010000293.1:0-2106 GCA_044867445.1 Gemmatimonadales bacterium | reverse complement strand
GAGGTACCCTCACCAGGTGTGGAAAAGGCTAGAGGCGGCGTAACCTTCCGGTCGACGAAGACCGCCGGGCACGAAGCCTGGCACGGAAGGAGACACCGCCATGGTGAAGAGGAACACTGAGGAGGGGTTCGGGTCAAGGGGGGTGTGGGAGAGCCTGGAGGCGATGGCCCGGGAGCGGATCCAGGAGTGGGTTCAGCGGCTGCTGGAGGAGGAAGTGACCGAGTTGCTGGGTCGGGCCAAGAGCGAGCGGCGGCCGGTGGTGGCGGAGGAGGCCAAGCCGGTGTACCGCAACGGGCACGGCGAGCCGCGGCGGCTGGCGATGAGCAACGGGACGATCAAGGTACGGCGGCCGCGGGTGCGGGGCCTGGAGCGACGATGGGAGAGCCGGGTGCTGCCGCTGTTCGCGCGGCGGACCCGACAGGTGGGTGAGCTGCTGCCGCAGTTGTACCTGCACGGGCTGGCCCAGGGCGACTTCGAGCTGGCGTTGCGGGGCCTTCTGGGCGAAGGGGCGCCGCTGTCGGCGAGCTCGATCGAACGGCTGCGGGGCCAGTGGGTGGCCGAGCACGAGGCGTGGAGCCGGCGGTCGCTGCGGGGGCTGGAGCCGGTCTACCTGTGGGCCGACGGGATCTACGTCAAGGCCGGGCTGGAGAAGGACAAGGCGGCGTTGCTGGTGATCGTGGCGGGCCTGCGCGACGGGCGCAAGGTGGTGCTGACGGTGGAAGCGGGGCACCGCGAATCCCAGGCCACCTGGGCCCGTATCCTGCACGGGCTGCGCGAGCGCGGCCTGCGGGTGCCGCGGCTGCTCGTCGCCGACGGCCACCTCGGCATCTGGGCTGCCCTCGCCGAGGTCCTTCCCGAGGTCGCCGAGCAGCGCTGCTGGAACCACAAACTGGTCAACGTGCTCGACCGCCTGCCCAGGCGGCTCCAGGCCGAGGCCCGGGCTGTGCTCACCCGGATCCCCTACGCCGAGACCCGGCGAGAGGCCGAGGCCTTGCGCGACGAGTTCGTCGAGCGCTACGGCCCCGAGCATCCCGCCGCGGCCGCGACGCTGCAGCGCGACTGGGAGCGGATGGTGACCTTCTACGAGTTCCCCAAGGAGCACTGGAAGCACCTGCGGACCACCAACCCCGTCGAGTCGCCCTTCGCCGCCGTGCGCCTGCGTACCGACGCCGGCAAGCGCTACAAGAAGGTCGCCAACGCCACGGCGCTGATCTGGCGGCTGCTGATGGTCGCCGAGCGCCACTTCCGCCGCCTCGATCACCCGGAGCTGCTACCCGAGGTGGCGATGGGAGCCCGCTTCAAGGACGGCATCCGACTGCTCGAAGAGTCGATCAGCCCGGTCGAAAGGGAGGCCGCCGCCTGAGGTCTTTTCCACACCTCTTGACGGGACCTCACTTCTCGGAGACGAAACCGGAGTGGGTCAAGCGGACTTCGGTAGCCCCGCTTTTGGAGACAAGCTCAATCCGAAGGACCGTCTCGGCTCCTTCTGTCCCCTCGGTGGTCCCGTTGCCCGTCATCCACGTCATTTCGATGAGCTGGTATTCCTTTAGATCGAGAAATCGGCCGTAGTGAGGATGTCTGCCCCAGTCATCCCGGTTGTAGAAGAAGTATGGGCGCCCTGGCTCGGGCACCATGGCGAGCGTTCCGGCCTGGGCGAACCAGGTGTCGAAGCGTTTCGTCCAGGCAGCGTAGACTTCTTCTGGCCTGGCGTTGACCGTGTATTCGCAGGTCATCTGCAGCGGTCGAGAGGAGAGATCGGGGCGGGGGATTGAGCTCACGGGAACCTCCTGACGGGACGTTGATTCTCCCAAGACAGCATCACCGCGGTGGCCATAGAGCGCTAGGAAAGGTCACGAATCGGTGCACGCGTTCCTCAGTGTCTCGTCCGCTCAACGGGTCTGCCCCTCACCGGCTGTGCCAGCAGTCCGGTGCAGGGGCCAGGTTCGGCGTCCAGCGAACACTCCTATGACAGCTCAATCGCGCCTCGGTGAATCGGCAACGCCTTCCATACGCCAGCCCAAGCGCTTGCGTTTCTCGAGGCTGGGCCGACGAGCGAGTCCAGAGTTCCGTATGCTGCACCCTTGGCCAAATTAAGGATCCTTCCCT
>JBIOUY010000292.1:0-5019 GCA_044867445.1 Gemmatimonadales bacterium | reverse complement strand
CGCCTTCTAGCAGGATAGGGATGGACGTGAACAGCTTGAAGATGTCCAGCAGCTCTTCGTAGGCGGTGTAATCAGGCAGGAAGTGGCCCAGATTCACCTGGCCCAGCGCGGCCACCGCGCGGGTGAGGGACGCTCGGCCGCCTCCGCAGATGCACACGTTCCGCTCGGTGTACTGCGAGCGCTTCCCCTGCCGGTAGAGCTCGTTATACAGCTCGGCCACTGCCCGGCGCAGCTCCCAGATACCGGGAATGGGGGCGTACTCCTGATCGTCCACCCCGATCTCCACCTGATGCACTCTGGGCGGCGCGCCGGGCAGCGGGCCGGTCTCTGGCTGGCCCTGCCCCAGGTTGCACCAGTCGGGGTGACCATAGCGGAACCCGCGCCTGGCCGCCTCGGCCATGACGTAGATGACGCCGGTGAAGGGGACGGGACGAAAACCGGGGATCGAGGGCTTGGTCATGGGGCTGAAAGCTAGCGTTATATTGTCCCGCTGCAGGTCCCCTCACTGCTCAGGAGTCATTCGTGTCCACGATCGTCCCGCTCCAGCATCAGCGAGCCCTGCCGCTGGATCGTATCATCCGGACCGATCCACCGCGCCCGGAAGCGATCGAAATGGACGTGTTGATCATCGGCGCAGGTCCCGCAGGTTTAGCGTGCGCCATCGAGCTCGCGCGGCTGGCCAAGCGGGCTGGGGAAACCGGCGGCTCGCCCGCCGGGCTCAATATCGGGGTCCTGGAAAAAGCCGAGAGCCTGGGAGAGCACAATCTCTCGGGCGCAGTAGTGAATCCGCGGGCCTTCCGCGAGCTCTTCCCCGACCTCGCCGCGGAGACGCTTCCCTTTCGGCAGCCGGTGAACGCGGAGGCGGTGTACTTCCTCACTCAAGGGCGAGCGCAACGGATGCCGACGCCGCCAACGATGCACAATCGCGGCTACTACACGGCATCGATCTGCGAGATCGTCCGTTGGCTGGGGGACAAAGCCGAGAAGCTAGGCGTCAACCTGTTCGCCGGGTTTCCCGCCGATGCGCTTCTGGTAGATGGCACTGTGGTTCGAGGCGTCCGCACCACGCCCGCTGGCCTCGACCGGCAGAGCCAACCCACGGCCGACTATAGCGAGCCGACTGATCTCACCGCGCGAATCACCGTCATCGCCGAGGGGACCCGAGGTCTCCTCAGTCAGGCATACTGTCAATGGCAGAAGATCGGCTCGCCTAATCCGCAGATCTTCGCGCTGGGAGTGAAGGAAGTCTGGCAGACCAAACGGCCGCTCGAGCAGGTGGTGCACACTCTCGGCTGGCCGCTGCCAGTAGATGCCTTCGGCGGCAGCTTCATGTATCCGCTGGGCCAGGATCAGATCGCGCTGGGGATTGTGGTGGGACTGGACTACCAAGACAGCAGTCTCGATGTACACGAGCTGCTGCAGCGGATGAAGCTGCACCCGCTGTTTCACCGACACCTGGAGGGTGGCCAGCTCCTTGAATGGGGCGCCAAGACAATCCCGGAAGGCGGTTACTATGCGCTTGCCGAACGTCAAAGTGGCGATGGTGTCCTGATCGCCGGCGACGCAGCGGGGTTCGTGGACGTCCCCTCGCTCAAGGGCATCCACTACGCCATGCAGTCGGGCATGTTCGCTGCTCGAGCAGCGTTTGCGGCGCTCAGCGCCAACGACACCTCTGCTGCCGCGCTCTCGGCCTACGATCGGATGGTGGAGGAGAGCTACATCGTCTCCGACCTCTACCGCACCCGGAACATGCGCCTGGCATTTCGGGACGGGCTCTATCTGGGAGGACTGAAAGCCGGCCTCATGAGCCTCACTGGCGGCCGATTCCCCGGGGGGAAGATCGACATGGAGGAAGATGCCGCTACGCCGCGACGGGTCAGCACTGCGGAAGCCTTTTCGCCCGACGGCGCGCTCACCTTCAGCAAGATGGACGCGGTCTTCAAGTCGGGAAACGCGACCCGAGACAGCATCCCTTCCCATCTGCTCATCGGCCCCGATATCACACCGGAGCTGGCAGATTTCTACTCCCATGTGTGTCCGGCCGGAGTGTATGAGCGAGTAGGCGACGAGCTCCGGGTCAACCCGCCCAACTGCGTGGACTGCAAGGCGACCGACGTGCTGGGGCCGCGTTGGACCCCGCGGGAAGGTGGCAGCGGGCCCAAGTACCGGTTGATGTGAGAAGTGAGAAGTAGGGAGTGAGGAGTGACCCCTGTCACCCTGGAGCGCGCCCTGCGCGCGGAAGGGATCGCAGGTCCCAGCACCGATGCGCTGAACAGTAGGCAAGAAATTGCACTCGATTGCCGAGCAAATTGACACTGTCCGCAACTTGCGGATTGTGCGGTTGCGCCGGTCTTCCCACCATAGACGAGTACCAATACGGCCTTGCGCCTCCCCTAGCGCGAATTCCACAGAACGGCGGGCGGCAAGTAGTGAACGATGAGTGCGGCGCCTTGCCGCCCGCTCATCCGACACTGCTTGACCGCCCGCCATCAGCATCCGTGCAAGCCGGTAACCGGAGACCCCATGAGTGCCTCGAGGGCCAAGCCTGGATTGGCGGTGAGCGTCTGGAAGATCGGCGCGGGCACGCTGTCCACCGCGGCTGCCCTGGTTTCCATCCTGAGCTACACCAACTCGGTCAAGGGCTTTGTCGGCGCTCCCAAGAAGCCGCTCTTGCCGAGCGCGCCGGAGACCAGCTGGGTGGGTCTCGCGCCCTCTGCCGATACCATGACGGCGCTGGGCGACACGCTTCGGCTTGCAGTGACGGCCACCGACGAGCGGGGCGCCGCCTTGGTGGGAATTACCCCCGCCTGGACCAGCACCGAGGATGATGTTGCCTCGGTGGATCAGGGCGGGCGGGTGGTGGCGCGTGGGCCTGGCATGACGACGATCGTGGTGAGCGTGGGACGGGTAACTGCGCGCTCGAGAATCACGGTGCGCCAGACACCGGCGGGCGTGCGACTCAGCGACACGCTCATCCGCATCCCCGAGGGCGAGCGCGTCCGACCGCTGGCCCAGGTCGTTGACACCCGTGGCGGTCCCATCGCAGGCACGATGGTGTCCTGGCGCACCTCCGACGCCGCGGTGGTCGCGATGGACAGCCTCGGTCAGGCAACGGGGATGAGCCCGGGTGAGGCCACACTCACCTCGGCGTTCGGCGAGTTACAAGCCGGGCTTCGGATCCAAGTCGTCGCGGTCCCCGCCTCGGTGACGGTCGTCGGCGGCGAAGACCAGCGGGCTTCTGCCGGGCGGCCGCTCGCGACGCCGGTGACCGCTCAGATCGTATCTCGCAGCGGTCGCCCGGTTCCAGGAGTGGCGGTCGAGTTCCGGATTCAGAGTGGCGAGGGTAGTACCACGCCTCCCGCGGACACCTCAGACGCGCGAGGCATCGTGCGCACGGTCTGGACGCTGGGAAACATCCCGGGACGGCAACATCTTGCCATCGCGGTTGACGCGGTGAGCGTGACGCCGGTGCTGAGCGCGGAGGCGGATCCCGTCGCCGCGAACACCCGGGTCACCCTGGTAAGCGAGGACCTGGCCGGTCAGGTGGGTGACACCTTGGGACAGCCGGTGCGCATTCGGGTGACCGACTCGCTCGGAGCCGCGCTGGCTGCTCTTCCCGCGGTCTGGAGCACTCCCGATGGCGGGAGCCTCGTGTCTCTTGGCGCTCGCACCGATTCCTTGGGAGAAGCCCGCGCGCGGTGGAAGCTCGGTCCCAAGGCGGGCCGCCAGCGGGTTCAGGTACAGGTGGGCAACGCCCGAACCATGCCGATCTTCACCGCCCGCACGAGCGCGCTGGCCGGTGCTCCGGCCTCAATCGTCCTGCGGAGCGGCGAGGCCCAGACCGGCACCGTCGGCATGGTTTTGCCCCGGCCGATCGTGGTGCGCGCGCTCGACCGCCTGGGCAACCCGGTGCCGGACACCCGTCTGGCGCTGCTTCCCAAGTCCGGCAGCGTCCCCGACAGTGCCATTCGAACCGATTCGAGCGGGCAGGCGAACGTGCGATGGACGCTCGGCCGTTCCATGGGGCCGCAGCGGATGACGGTGCGGGTGGAGGGTACCTCCACGACGCTCGAGCTCACCGCCCGGGCGCGGAGCGGTAAGCCGACCAAGCTCGATTTTCTGCCGTTGCATGCAGCCGCCGCGTCGGCTCGGTCCGGTGCTGCCAAGGCTCTGACCGTGCAACTCGCTGATGACTACGGGAATCCGGTCGCGGAACGCACGGTGCGGTTCCGGAGCGCGAGCGGAACGGTGAGCCCTGCGCGCGCGGTGACCGATGCGCAGGGTCAAGCCCGGGTGCGCTGGACCCCGGCCCGCAAGGCGGTTAAGGCATCGCTCGTGGCCGAGGTGCCTGGCACGGAGGCTCGGGCGACGCTCACTCTCCCATGACCTTGATGATCACCCGCTTTCGCCGCTGCCCGTCCCATTCCCCGTAAAACACCCGCTGCCAGGGACCGAAGTCGAGCTTGCCCTCGGTGATCGGCACGATCACCTCGTGACCCACGGTGAGGCTTCGAAGGTGCGCCGCGGCATTGTCCTCGCCGGTCTCGTTGTGTCGATAGCGACTGGGATCCCAAGGCGCGATGGTGCCCTCGAGCCAAGCCAGAATGTCGTGCCAGAGGCCCGACTCGTGATCGTTCACGAAGACCGAGGCACTGATGTGCATCGCCGAGACCAGGACGAACCCCTCCCGCACGCCGCTGGCGCGGACCTGCTCGATCACCTCGTCGGTGATGTCGATGATCTCCTGGCGACGCTTGGTATTGAACCAGAGATAGTGGGTGCGGGTGGGCATGTGATACGTGAGAGGTGACAGGTGAGAGGTGAGAGGTGAGACGTGAAAGGGTCAGGCGTGAAAGGTGAAACGTAAAGGTGAAACGTGAAACATGAATGCGTGAAACGTGAAAAGTGAAACGTGAACTCGGCTCCCTTCACGTTTCACGGTTCACGTTTCCCGCGTTTTCTATCGAAGCAGCTCCTCTAGTCGGACGGCGGTATCCGTCTTCTCATCCCGGTACTTGA
>JBIOUY010000291.1:0-13230 GCA_044867445.1 Gemmatimonadales bacterium | reverse complement strand
GGCCGAACATCTGCACCGCCTGCTTGGCGCCCTTGATGGTCACCTTGTTGAAGAGCAGCGTGTCGGGTTTGGCAGGCAGGTTGGGTGTGACGACGGCGAGTAGGTGGGTGAACCCGTCGCTGTTGTTGGTGAGCGCCTGGGTGAACGCTGCACCGGCCGGGCCGGACTTCGACCCGATGATCAGGTCGATGTGTGCAATTTCGTTCCCGTCACCCACCAGCGATTCACCGATGAAGAAATCCGCGGCCATACCTGCCTCCATAGTGGCTTTATTAGTGAAGAACGAGAGAATTTGCCGGAACATACGCAGCTCGACGAAGGCGAAGAGTGAGTCGGCACTCGGAGCGACGTGGACTGGAGCGGAGCCACGCAGTCCCGCGAGAAGGCGGGTAGCTCGTCCTTAGGCAGCGCTAAGTCGTGCTAGAGGCCACTAGTATGGTCCTCGCCTGTGACGGTGTCAAGGAGCCGCGGCGCCCGGACTTCGGTTGCGAGATTGCTATCTTCGGGATATATTCGGTAAGTCACAACTTCAGACGTAACTGCCGAGCCGGATAGAAGTTACAGGCACGCACCGGAATCAATTAATGTCCATCAGAGTCAAACCCCACGACCGCTGCTTTTCCTTCTTACGGCGACTGCACGCGAGCGGTCGCAGCAACATGTATGGTGCCATTCCCTACCTCATGCGAGCCTTTTCGTTGGATCGTGAGAGCGCGTTTCGAATCGTCTGCGAATGGGTCGACCGACAGGACGCCAACCCATCCACCGAGTCCAAGCGACAGTGACCAAGTTGCGGATCCAGCCGTTCTCCATCCACGCGAGTGAGTCGGTTCTAGATGATTTGCGTGAGCGAATCAAGCGAACCCGATGGCCCGATCAGCTCCCTGAGGTGGGTTGGGAACAGGGGACCGAGCTTGGCTACTTACGCGACCTGCTCACCTATTGGGCCGAAGGATTCGACTGGCGCGCCCAGGAGCGCCAGCTCAACCAGCTGACCCACTACCGCGCTGAGATCGATGGCCTGGGCATCCATTTCGTTCACCAGCGGGGCAAGGGAGCCAGCCCGATTCCCCTGGTCCTGACCCATGGCTGGCCCAGCACCTTCCTCGAGCTTTTGCCGCTGGTTCCACTCCTCACGGATCCCCTGAGCCACGGCATCCAAGCGCCCGCGTTCGACGTGGTGATCCCCTCGCTGCCGGGCTACGGCTTCTCCGATCGTCCTCGACGGACCGGCATAACCGTGCAGTACACGGCCGAGCTCTGGGATCAGCTCATGCGCGGGCTGGGCTACTATCGCTACGCCGCGGGCGGAGGTGATTTCGGCTCCTCGGTGGCAACATGCCTCGGCCGGGACCATCCCGACTCAGTGATCGGGATCCACCTCAGCACGCTCGATATGATGCCGTATCTCGGCCCCGGATCTCGGCCGCTCTCCGAGGCGGAGCGGGCCTATCTCGAGCATAGCCGGCAGTGGTGGCAGGCGGAGGGCGGATACAAGGCGATGCACGCGACGAAACCACAGACCGCGGGCTACGGCCTCCACGATTCCCCCGCCGGCCTGGCTGCGTGGCTACTCGAGAAATGGCGCTCATGGAGCGACTGCCGTGGCGACCTGGAGAGCCGGTTCGACCGCGATTTCCTGCTGACTACACTGACCCTCTACTGGGCGACGGAGACGATTACCTCCTCGATGCGCTACTACTACGATGATCGTCGCTTCGGGCCGCTCGGCCCGGAGGACTTCGTCGGCGTACCGACGGCCATGGCCGTCTTCGCCAACGAGTACGTCGCCGAGGGCATTCCACCACGGGAGCTGGTCGAGCGGCTATACAACCTCCGCCGCTGGACCGTCATGCCCCGCGGGGGGCACTTCGCCGCACGGGAGGAGCCCAAGCTGCTGGCGCAGGACATTGCAGCCTTCTTCTCCACCTAGGACGATCCCTCGAAAACCCGTCCTCCCGGCTAGACGTGCCGGGCTCTCCCCAGCTGCAAGAAGCCAAGCAACACAACTACTTATCGAATGGCACGACAGTCGCAATCATGGTGCCTGAAGTTCACCCGTTCCCACAGCGAGGCCACCATGAACGCCAGCACAATCGCGGGCTCACTCGTCGCCGGTCTGGTTCTCGCCACCTCCCCCGTGCAGGCGCAGCTGGTGGCGGCGAACGTCGTGGTTCGTAGCGGGCCCGTCTCCGGGCACGTGGTCGTCAGCAACAGCTACTCTATCTATCAACAGCCCCCCGTCGTGGTCTATCGCCGGGCGCCGGAACGCCGAGTCGTAGTGGTCGAGCGCTATCATCCTCGGGTGGTCGTGGTCGAGCGGATGCGCCACCATCGGCATAAGATGCACTGGGAGAGGTACGGGTACCGGCCGATTCCGCTCTACTACGTCGACGGCCGCTACTACGACCGATACGAGGGGTATCGCCCCGGGGTCGTGAGGGTGGTTGTATATGAGCGCGACGGGCACTACTACCGGGACTGCGACGACTGAGCCAGCACAGATATCCCCGCCTCGGCGGGGATATCTCTTTTTGCTCCCCGTGTGTGGTGAGTCACAGCGACGCTACGGCGAGAGCGGGCATTGTACCAGCAGTGTGCGCTCGTCTTTGCCAGGAGCGGTATGCGTCTATCTGCAACCCTAGCCCGCCGAGTGGTTTGGCTCCTGGCGGTCGCGGTTCCGATCGCCGCGCCAGGTCTGCAGGCCCAATACTTCGGCCGTAACAAGGTCCAGTACCAATCCTTCGATTTCAAGGTGCTCAAGACCGAGCACTTCGACGTCTACTTCTATCCCCGTGAGCGGCCGGCTGCCCTGGCAGCGGGTCGGATGGCGGAACGCTGGTATCAGCGCCTGGCGACGGTTTTTGACCACCAGCTCGCCGGCCGGCAGCCGCTCCTGCTGTACGCCAGCGCGGCCCAGTTCCAGCAGACCAACGCGGTGGGCGGTGAGCTGGGCGAGGGCACCGGCGGGGTCACCGAGGCGCTGCGTCGACGAATCGTCCTTCCGGTCGGCGGAACGCTTGGCGATCTCGACCACGTGATTGGCCACGAGCTCACCCACGCGTTTCAATACGACATCACTGGCAGCGGTCGAGGTACTAACCTGGGAGCGCTGCCGGCAGCAACCGAATTGCCGCTCTGGTTCATCGAGGGCATGGCGGAATACATGTCGCTCGGCCCGGTCGATGGGCCCACCGCGATGTGGATGCGTGGCGCCCTGGCAGACACGGCCAAGGACACCCTTCCGAGCTTTCGTGCGCTCGACAACCCCCGCTATTTCCCCTACCGCTATGGCCACGCGCTCCTGGCCTACATCGCGGGACGTTGGGGTGATAAGTCCATCGGACAGATTCTCCGTGCCGCAGGGCGGCGCCGCGGGATGGATCAGGCGATTCGCCAGGTGCTCGGCCTGACGCCGGATCAGTTGATCGCACAATGGCACCGGGACACTCACGCGCTGTACGATCCGCTCCACGAAGGGACCCGCTCGCCCGACGCATTGGGGCCCCGCATCGTCGCGGCGCGCACCGAGGGGGGCAGCTACAACGTCTCGCCCTCGCTCAGCCCCGACGGATCGCGGATGATGTTTTTCTCGGATCGGGAGCTCTTCTCGATCGATCTCTTCCTGGCGGATGCCCGAACCGGGAAGGTCGAGCGTCAGGTCACCAAGACGGCGCTCGACGCCCATCTCCAGAGCCTCCAATTCATTCAATCTGCCGGTAGCTGGTCGGCCGACGGACGGCGATTCGTCTTCGCTGGCGTCAGCGGCGGACAGCCCCTGCTCGAGTTGTACGACGTCGAGCGACAGCGGATGGAGCGTGAGGTGAAGCTCCCCAGCCTGGATGAGATTTTGAATCCGACCTGGTCACCCGATGGCCGGCTGATCGCATTTTCGGGAAACGTTGGAGGATTGACTGATCTCTATCTCTATGACCTGGATCGGAAGGCGCTGCGACGGCTGACCAACGACAACTTTGCCGATCTACAACCGGCCTGGTCTCCCGATGGACGGCAGCTGGCCTTCGCTACCGATCGATTCACCAGCCACCTCGAGCAGCTCGCGATCGGACGATATCAGCTCGGGCTCCTGGACGTTAGCTCTGGTCGGATCCAGCGGGTACCGGGTTCCACGTCCGGACGGCAGCTCAATCCGCAGTGGTCACCCAATGGTGGCAGTCTGTACTATCTGTCCGACCCGGACGGAATCACCAACATCTACCGAGTCGATCTCCGGAGTGGCCAAGCCACCAGGCTGACTGAGGTGTATACCGGCGTCAGCGGCATTACCGAGACCAGTCCCGCGATCTCCGTCGCGCAGCGGTCAGGGCGCTTGCTGTACAGCGTCTTCGGGGCCAACGGATACGACATCTATGCCATAGACGCTCCCGGCGCGGTCGGTCAGCAGCCGCAGCTTGCCTACCAGGCTCCCTCCGGCGGGGGCGGACCGGAAAACGCTGCGGCGCTTCCGCCGCTCGACCGAAGCGGGACCGTCCTGGCCGGCCACGCTCCCGATCCCCGGCAAGGTCTGCCCAGCGACAGCGAATTTCCGGTGCGGCGCTACCGGCCCGGCCTCGCGCTCACCTATGTGGGCCAGCCATCTCTGTTCGCGGGAAGCAGCTCCTTCGGCACCTTCGTTGGGGGCGGCGCGTCGCTCTACTTCAGCGACATACTGGGCAATCGCAACCTGGTCACCGGTCTTCAGGTTCAGGGCAGCCTCAAAGACATCTACGGCCTGGTAGGCTATCAGAACCTGAGCCACCGGCTCAACTGGGGCATTGCGGCCCAGCAGACGCCCTTCCTGACGGGTGCGTTCAACGAAGGCTTTACCGATCTGAATGGCCAGACGGTGTTCGTCCAGCAGGAGCTCCTGCAGCGGCAAACCAACCGGGATTTCTTTGGCCAGATCTCGTATCCGTTCAATCAGGTGCAGCGGATCGATTTCATGGCGGGCTACAGCAACATCTCGTTTGATGAGGAGCTCAAAACCAAAGCGTTCGATGCGATCACCGGCGATCAGGTGCTGGACCAGAGCGAAGATCTCCCGACGCCGAATGCCCTGAACCTGGGAGTGGCCAGCGCCGCGCTGGTGTACGACAACTCCTTCTTTGGAGCCACCTCACCGATTCTGGGGCAGCGTTATCGGCTTGAAGTCACTCCCACAATGGGTTCGCTGAGTTACGTGGGTGTCCTGGCCGATTACCGGAAGTACTTCATGCCGGCGCGTCCCTTCACCATCGCCGCGAGACTCCTGCATTACGGGCGCTACGGCTCAGGAGGTGAGGACCAGCGGTTGCAGCCGTTGTTCCTGGGGTATCCTGGATTGGTCCGAGGCTACACCTTCGGCTCCTTCGACGCGTCGGAGTGCACCCCGACAGCCGCTGATCCGAACGCCTGCCCCGTCTTCGACCAGCTCCTCGGCAGCCGGATGCTGGTGGGCAATCTCGAGCTGCGATTTCCCCTGCTCGGCGTACTGGGCCTGGGGAGCGGCTACTACGGAGCCTTCCCGGTCGACTTCACCGTGTTCGGCGACGGCGGTCTCGCGTGGGACACCAACAATGAGCCATCCTTTGCCGGCGGCGATCGTAAGCCGGTCTTCAGTGCCGGTGCAGGGCTCCGGATCAACCTGCTCGGATTCGCGGTGGCCGAGCTGAATATGGTGCATCCGTTCGATCGGCCGGGGAAGGGCGTGGTCTGGGAGTTCAATCTGCAGCCCGGGTTCTAACAGCTAACGGCTAACGGCTAACAGCTAACGGCTAACGGCTAACGGCTAACAGCTGTTAGCTCTTACAGAGGTGAGCGACGACACCGACGCTGTGCGGCGGTGCCGCTTTTTTGGCTCGATGCACCTGCGACCACTGCGTCCGTACCTCATCTTGGGCCTGCTATTCCTCGGCTGTCGCACAGAGCCCGTGGACACCGGCCGCGCCCGATCCGCCGACACGATCGATCCGTCCCACAGCGGACAGGCGGGGCAGCCTGTCGGGGCCGCTCACGGGAAAGTGGAATTCGAGGCTCCGCCACTGATTCCGGCCATGCGGGCCCAGCTCGACCAGGTCATCCGGCCGGAGGCGCGCCAGGACCCTAGCGGCATCACGAGCTACAGGGGTGCTGCCAGCCGGTTGATCGGTGCGATGGAGGCGGATCTGGCTCGAGTTGGACTGGCCGACAGTGGAGCTTTCAAGCTCTTGAGCGACTCGGTCCTGAATGATCTCGGCGGGGGTACCGGCTTGGCCAACCCGCCGGACCCCCAGCGGCTTTCGGTCGACACCGACCGACTGCGCCGGCTCATCGCATTGTATGAGAGTTGGATGCGCCAAGTCCCCAATTAGTGGACTAACCCGCCCCCTGATTGCGCCCCTACGGACGTCAGTGAAGACGCCACCAGCCATGGGGAAAACCTTCCCGCTGCCCGGCCAGGGAGATTCCGGCGAGCGCCGCCGGTCTGCTGGTAAAGACGATGGTGACAGCAGGGCGGGAGGGGTCCGTACGATTACGGACCCCTGCTCCGGTGGATGGCGGATTGCCTGCCCGGCTGCCGGAATGTACCCTTCTGGCGTGCACCCGGACTTAGCCTTCCATCTCATTGGAATAAGCCACCATACAGCCGGGGTAGAGGTGAGGGAGCAATTCGCCTTCACCCCACGCCAGCTATCCGCCTGGCTCGAGGCCCAAGGCGCAGCCGCTCGGCCTGCCCTGATGCTATCCACCTGCAACCGCTGCGAGCTCTACTGGTGCGGGGGTTACGACTTCGAAGGCTGGTTCCGCAGCTTTGCCGCTGAGCGTGGGGTTGTGGCCGACGGCGCACTCATCCGCTTGGACGGAGAGCAGGCAATCCGCCATCTGTTCACCGTAGCGGCCGGACTCGACTCCCAGGTCCTGGGAGAGACCGAGATCCTCGGCCAAGTTCGCCGGGCTTACGACGCAGCCCGAGCCGCGGGGACCACTACCCGGGAAATGGACGCGATCTTCTCGGCGGCACTTTCCGCCGGCCGCCGGGTGCGCCGCGAAACCTTCCTTGGACGACACCCAGCGTCAGTGAGCTCGGCCGCGGTCGAGCTGGCTGCCGCCCAGTCGGAAGGAAAGCTCGGTCGGGTTTTGGTGCTCGGTGCCGGCGAAGCAGCCGAGGGTGTGCTTCGTGCGCTGCACGAACAGAGAGTCACTCACTCGGTCCTGATCAACCGGCATCCCGAGCGGGCCAAGACTCTGGCCCTGGCGTGGGGGGCCGAGGCGAGGGCATGGGACGAGCTCGACTCCCTGCTCATTGGGGCCGACCTCCTGCTGGTAGCAACCGCAGCCGCGCATCCCGTAGTGTTGGCTGCAACGTTAGCCCAGGCGACAGGCGCACGGGAAGGGCGAAAGCTGATGGTCATGGATCTCGCCGTTCCACGAAACGTGGAGCCGAATGCGCGAGCGATTCACGGCATCGAGCTCTTCGATCTGGATGACCTGCAGCGGCTTTGCTGCCCGGCGGCGGGCACGGCTGCGGCCGCGCTGGCGGAAGCCGAACGGGTGCTGGACGAGGAATTGACCCGCCTGCGGCATAACCTCCAGGGGCTAGCAGTCGCTCCCCATCTGGCGGAACTCCACCGGGTAGGGGCTCGTGTAGCCGAGCAGGAAGCTGAATGGGCTCTGGCGCAGTTGGAGGAACTCTCTGATCGGGAGCGCCAGATTGTGCGGGAGATGGCTGATCGTCTGGTTCGTCGAGTCCTGTACCCGGTAAGTCGATCCCTGCGGGCTGACGTACACTCCAACCTGGAGAAGCCGCCGGCCCTCAAATCAACGGCTCAATAGCCGCCTTCTTCTGCGGCGCCCAGCGCCACGGGTGGCCGCCTCCATCCCGCTCCAATCGGACTCAATATTCTGCGACACTGGAGGTTGGTACAGCCGATGCAACGCATCGGGTACTGGGTGCTGTACCTCTGTCCGGAGGCGAGGTGATCGCGCACGATCTCCGCCAAGGCCCCGAGAAAACGGGGGCGGTCGTTGAGCGCAGGAGCTCGCACATACTGAGTGATTCCAACGCGATGGGCCAACTCCCCGTATTCCCGATCAATCTCAGATAGTGTTTCGATGTGATCGCTGGTGAAGGCGATGGGGACTACCAGTACCCGCTTCTGCCCGCGTGCCCCCAGAAGGCGAATGGCTCTCTCGGTGCTGGGACCGAGCCATCGGACCGGGCCGACCGCAGATTGGTACGCCAGCAGGTAGGGATTGGGGGCTCCCAGGTGCTCGATCACCCGCTGGACGGTTGCCCCCACTTCCTGTGGATAGGAGTCTCCGCGGTCGATCACGCTGAGGGGCAGCGAGTGCGCGCTGAAGAGGAGAAGCGCCGCATCCCGGTGATCTGGGTCGAACTGAGTCAATCCCTCCCGGACCGTCTCCGTCATCGCCGCGATGAACCCATCATGCACCGGCCAGCGATCGATCAGACTCCACTCGAAGGCGTCTCGCAGTCCGGTGCGTTCCGCGGCCCGCCACAGCTCATTGAGGCTCGATCCGGTCGTACTGCAGGAGAACTGGGGATATTGGGTGAACGCGATGGCTCGCTCGACCCCGTCGGCCTCCATGGCTCGGAGCGCCTCGTCGCTCTTGGGCTTGGTGTAGCGGAAGGCTACATAGAACTGATGCGGCGCAGTGGCGGGTGACAGCCGATCGAGTCGCTCGACCATGCCGCGGCCTTGGGCCTCAGTATACCGCAGGATCGGCGAGCCGCCGCCGATTGCCCGATAGAGCTTCCGCACCTTGGGTGCTCGCCGGCGCGCGATGAAGGGCCCCAGCCAATTCTGCAACGGCAGCTGAATGATCTCGCGATCGGCAAAGAGCTCCAGCAGAAAGGGTTCCACATCTCCCAGGGTGGCGGGCCCACCCAGATTGAGCATCACAATTCCAGTCTTGATTCTTCGCCCACTATTCATTTGACGTGTCTTCCTCGAATGCTGGCCGGGTGTTACCGGCTGTAGTGCTACGACTCCCCTCCGACCAATCCAGCCTCGAGGGCGAACCGGGTGAGGCCGGCAACGGTTCGGATGCCGAGCTTTCGCATCAGGCTCTCCCGATGGGTCTCCACCGTACGATGGCTGATCCCGAGCGCCAGCGCGATTTCCCGATTGGTGCTGCCCCTCGCCACACCCATCAACACCTCCCGCTCCCGGGAGGTAAGCTGGTCCAGTGCTCCGGGACTCTGCGGTGCGAGCGCGCCCCGGAGCGCGGCGCTCATCCGGCTTGCGATCGGGGGACTAAAGTATGACTCGCCCCGGCGGACCGCGCGGATGGCGCCCCGAAGCTCGACGGCCGCCGTGTCCTTGAGCAAGTAGCCGTGGGCGCCGGCCCGAACCGTTTCCAAGACGTACTCAGTGTTGTCGTGCATGCTCAGAATCAACACCCGGGTACCGGGTGCCCTGCGACGAAGCTCGGCTGCGACCTGGAGTCCCGATTGGCCCGGCATGGAGATGTCGAGCACGGTCACGTCCGGCTGGAGTTCGGCGGCGAGCGCGAGGGCCTCTTCTCCAGTAGCCGCTTCTCCCACTACCGCAAACCCGACCTCACCCTCGAGCACGTGCTCGAGCACGTGTCTGATCCCGCTGCGCACGATGGCGTGATCATCGGCGACCAGCACGCTGATGGGCGCCTCGCTCACCGGCTCTCCCCGGAGCTGGCCGGCAGCAGCACTTCCAGCGAAGCGCCGGAGCCTGGCTCACCCCGAAAGCGGACGCTGCCTCCCAAGGCGGTAATCCGCTCCCGCATGCCCGCGAGGCCCATGTGCCCATTCCCATGTTGGCGCTCAGGGCTGGTTCCGAGGGGTACTCCGCGGCCGTCGTCGCGCACTTCCAACAGCACGCCAGCCGAACTGATCGAGATTCCCACGTCCACCGAGTGGGCGTCGGCGTGCCGCAGCACGTTGGAGAGGGCCTCCTGCAGTGCCCGAAAGAGCGCCAGCTCCGCTTCCTTGGAGAGCGGTGGCAAGGTGGCGGGGGTGGCGATCCCTGTGCGGATGCCGCTCCGGAGACCGAAGTCGGTCACCAGGGAACGTAGCGCAGGGAGCAAGCCGAGGTCATCCAGGAGCGACGGTCGCAAGTCGTTGGTGACGTTTCGAATGCTCCGGATGCCAGTATCGATCAATCCGAGCATCTGATCCAGCCGGGCGGCCTGCGCTGGCCCGGCGCCTTCGCGGAGTAGGCCGAGCTCCATCTTGACCACGGAGAACACCTGGGCCGTCTCGTCATGGAGCTCACGAGAGAGGCGTCGCCGCTCGGCTTCATGCTGCTCGACCATTCGGGCCGATAGCCGAGCCAGCTCGACGGTGCGGGCTTCGAGCCGGCTATAGAGATCGGCATTCTCCAAGGCGGCTCCCACTTGCTGACCCAAGGCCACGAGAAATCGATCGTCGAGGGCTGTGAAGGGATCGCGGGCGTCACCCACCAGTACCAGCGCGCCGATCACCGCGTTGCTTCGCAGCAGCGGAAGGACCGCTGCATAGGGATGGGTTGCCGCAGGGGCTGCCGAGCCATCGGCCCATTGGCTGGTCACCCGAGCTCGCCCGGTTTGCAGCGCGCTCGCGAGAGCGAGAGCGGCCGTGCCTTCGGGCGCAACTCCCGCCCAGCCCCCGCACACGCCCGCTCCGCGCACGAAGCTGGCCCGCTCCCCATCGAGCAGGTAGAGCGCGCTGCCCCGTACTGCAGGCAGGGTGAGCGGGCGCGCGAGCAGAACGTCCAGCACATCCTCTTTTCGGCCGGCTTGCTGCAAGTCACCCGATAGTGCCGAGAGCGCGCCCAGGCCGCGGCGGAGGTCGTCGAGCACCAGCAGGAGGATGCCCCCGCCGACGGCGAGGGTCAGCAGAATATCGAGATAGTAGCCCCACGGGGTCCACGCGCCACGGGCGCGCAGAAAGGGATAATCGAGATGGTGCAGTCCCCAGAGAGCGAACGCGATGGTCAGCAGAGTCGCACCGCTCGAAGCCACCCGCCGGCGATATCCCAGGAAGACCCACGCCGTCCACAGAGTCGATAGGCTGAGAAACAGGACTGCAGGGCCGGCAGCCCAGAGGAAATGATCCAGCCGGTAAATCGCGATGTACGACCAGATCGGAGGAAACAGCACGACCGCGAGGTACTGGTTCCGCCAGCGCACCTGTCGAGAGAAGAGGGCTGCGGCGTACAGGAGAGCGAGCGCTGTCCAGCCCGTGATCACCTGGTGCCAGTAGAGCCAGATCCGGTTCGAGGTAAGCAAGAAGCTGGAGATCGCCCCGACCCGCAGCAGATAGAGGCCCCATGCGGCGGCCCACCAGGCGAAGTACGTCTTGCGGTAACGACGGTAGAGAAAGAAGCAGAGCCCGGCCAACGCGGCGGTGATGGCGGCTTGCAACAGTGCGGCATCGAGCTCGATCGCGGTGACCGACCGGGGAAGACCATGCATACGCCGAAACAAACGAAGGGACTCCGGCGGGCGCAACGGCGGGAGGGCGGTGGGGCGGTAAGAGGGAGGAGTAAGGAGTGAGGAGTCCTCATCCCGAGGAGCCTGCCCCGAGCGCGGCGAGGGGAGCAGACGCGACCGGGCATCTACTCGCCAGTCGCAATCACCGCTAGCAGATCCCTCGCGGAGCCTGTCCTGAGCCCTTCGCTGCGCTCAGGGTAAACTCCGCGAAGGGCTCGGGATGAGGACCTCTCGCCCCACTTCCCACTCCTCACTCCTCACTCCTCACTTCTTACTTCTCACTCCTCACTTCTCACTCCTCACCGCACTTCAGTACCACCCAATCGGGTTCTCGTCGAGGTTGATGAACACCTGCTTGGTCTCCAGGTACTCCTCGACCCCCCAGTGTCCCAGCTCGCGGCCAAAGCCTGACGCCTTGTACCCACCCCAAGGCGCCTCCACAAAGGTGGGCTGCATGTGGTTGACCCACACGATGCCGGCCTCCAGCGACTTGACCACCCGAAACGCCTTGAAGATGTCGCGGGTCCACACCGCGGCGGCGAGGCCGTACTGAGTCGCGTTGGCGATGCTGATGGCGTCGGCCTCGTCCTTGAACGGGATCACGCTCATCACCGGCCCGAAGATCTCCTCCTGCGCGATCTTGGCGGAGTTGTCCACGTCATAGAAAATGGTGGGCTCCACATACCATCCCTTCTCGAACTGCTTGGGCGTGCCACCCCCGACGGCGGTCTTGGCTTCGCCCCGCCCGATCTTGAGATACCCCGCGACCCGGTCACGCTGCTCCGCACTGACCAGCGGTCCCATCTTGGTCTCCCGCTCCTTGCCGGGTCCCAGCTTGATAGTCTTGGCCTTGGCCGCTGCGGCGTCGACGAACTTCTGGTAGATGTCTCGCTGGACCAGCACCCTGCTGCCGGCAGAGCAGACCTCGCCCTGGTTGATGAAGGTGCCGAAGAGCGCTCCGTCGACCGCGTTCTCGAAGTCGGCATCACTGAAAAAGATGTTGGGTGACTTTCCACCCAGCTCGAGCGACACTCGTTTGAGCTGATCGGCGGCGCCCCGCATGATGAGCTTGCCAACCTCAGCGCTCCCGGTGAAGGCGATCTTTCTCACCTGCGGATGGGTCACCAGCGGCGCACCCGCACCCGGCCCGTCCCCAGTCACGATGTTCACGACCCCCGGAGGAAGCCCGATCGCCTCGAAGTCCTCGGCCAGCTTCAAAATGGTCAGCGGCGTCTGCTCAGCGGGCTTGAGCACTACGGTGCACCCTGCGGCGAGCGCGGGGGCGATCTTCCAGGCCGCCATGAGGAGTGGGTAGTTCCACGGAATAATCTGGCCGGCGACGCCCATCGGCTCTCGCATCGCAAAGGCCACCGCATCAGCGGGAACCGGCAGTACCTCCCCGTTGATCTTGGTGGCGAGTCCGCCGTAGTACTCATAGCACGTTGCGGCGTCGTCCATGTCGTACTCCGACTCCACGATGGGTTTGCCGGAGTTGATGGTCTCCAGCTCTGCCAGCTCGGATCTTCGAGCCCGGATCCGCTCTGCGACCCGAAACAGGATTCGTCCCCGTTCCTGCGCGGTGACCGTCCGCCAGCCGTCCTGAAAGGCGCGGGCAGCGGCTCCTGCCGCGAGGTCGATGTCGGCCACGCCAGCCGCGGGACAGGTCGCGATTACGCCCTCGGTGGCTGGGTCATAGACATCGAACGTCTTGCCGCTCTTGGCATCGACGAATTTCCCGTCGATGTACATCTGGTACCGGGCGACCTCGGACTTCCGGGCCTTGCCCTTGGCTGTCGCCGT
>JBIOUY010000290.1:0-8718 GCA_044867445.1 Gemmatimonadales bacterium | reverse complement strand
CGGTAGAGGCTAAAGGCTAAGAGCTAACGGCTAACGGCTATAGGCTAACGGCTATAAGCTAATGGCCAAGAGCTAACAAAAAGGCGGTGGTGCACGTCAAGCCTCACTAATCGAAAGCCTTTAGCCTGTAGCCTGTAGCCTTTAGCCTTCTTCAGCCCCCAACCCAATAGCACGGTAGAGACCGCTCTCCTCTCGGGGGGTAAGAGGCCGGTACCTGCCCGGAGGGAGATCGCCGAGCTGGACCGGGCCATAAGAGAGACGAGCCAGCCGATCGACCTTGAGCCCAAGGGCCTCGCACCAGCGGCGCACGATCCGATTCCGGCCCTCCTCGAGGGTCAGGTCGAGGATGCTCCGCCCCTCTTTGCCCTGGCGTACCCTCACATGATGAGGCTGCACCGGCCGGCCATCGATCACCACTCTCTGGTGTACCGCTTGAGCGATCTCTCTGGTAGGACGGCCGTGGACCAGAGCCGTGTAGCGGCGAGAGATGCGATACCGCGGGTGGGTCAGGCGATGGACCGCCTCCCCGTCGGTAGTGAGCAGCAGGAGCCCGGTGGTCATCACGTCGAGCCGGCCCACATAGGTGAGCCCAGCGTGATCGGGAATGAACTCGAAGACCGTACGGCGGCCGGATTCATCGCTGGCAGTGGTCACTATACCGAGTGGCTTGTGAAAGGCCAGCCAGCGACGCCGCTGCACCTTGACCGCGCGCCCACCCACCGTGATCCGCTGTCGTTCCGGGTCTACCTTCATGCCGAGAGTGGCAACCTTGCCATCCACTCGGACCCGGCCTTCCTCGATCAGCTCCTCGGCGGCTCGGCGCGACGCGACTCCAGCACGGGCAAGCGCCCGCTGGAGCCGCATCTCGGTCACGACTCGGCCTCTACGTACGCGGCGGCGTCATCTCCTCCCTCGGCGACCGCCCGATGGGGACGCAGCGCGATGGTGAGTTCCTCCGCACGCGGGAGATCGGAGAGATCGCGAAGGCCCAGCATCTCGAGGAACATGGGCGTCGTCCCATACAGCAGCGGACGCCCCAGGGCCTCGCTCCGGCCGACGACCTCGATCAGAGACCGCTCCTGCAGCGTCCGCAGGACTCCACCAGCGGACACCCCGCGAATCTCTTCGATCTCGGCACGGCCGACAGGTTGGCGATAGGCGATGACCGCGAGCGTCTCCAGTGCGGCCGCGGTGAGCTTGGGGGTACGGAGAGAGAACTGCGCCCGCTCGATGGCCGCCGCGTGGACCGGGCGGGTCAGGATCTGATAGCCACCACCCAGCTCGGTGAGCTCCACCCCGTGCTGCTCGAAATCGTAGTGCTCTCGAATCTGCTCCAGGGCGACGCGCACGTCGGCGATGGTCGCGTCGGGCTCCAGGGTACAGAGGTCCTCGGCAGTCAGTGGACGGGAAGCGCTGAAGAGCGCGGCTTCAAGCAGCTGAGCGAGTGGGGTCACGGGCGATCACCATCGGGGAGAACGGCGCCGGCTGAGTCAACCGAAGCGTGCCGCGCTTGGCCAATTCCAGCAGCGCAAGCAGAGTGGAGAGAACGTCGACGATCGTGGGGGCGGGACCGATCGCGTCCCGCCAGGCAATCTCTCCCCGATCGCCGAGGAGCTGTTCAATTCGCTCAATGGCGCCCTCGACATCGAGAGGACGGGCCACGACCCGATGGAGGACCGGCGTGGGAATCGCGGCGATCACTCGCTCGACCGCCTGGAGCAGCTCCAGGAGGTCGAGCGTGAGCGGCGGCAGCGGCACCTCGGGCGCCGGGGGCAGATAGCCTCGAGCAAAACGCTCGGCCCGTCGCTCGGCCGAGCGCCCGAACCAGAGGGCGATCTCCCGGATCTGCTGGTATTCGAGCAGCCTCCGCACTAGCTCGGCACGCGGGTCTTCCCAGCCCTCCTCATCGGAATGCCGAGGCAGCAGCATCTGCGCCTTGAGCCGGACCAGCCGGCTCGCCATATCGAGGTAGTCGGCAGCCTGGTTCAGACCCATATCATGGATCGCGCGGAGAAACTGATCCGCGATTCGAGCGATCGGGATGTCGGCGATCTCGATCTGCTCTTCCCGTAGCAAGTGGAGCAACAGGTCGAGCGGCCCTGAGAACGAGTCCAGCTCGACGACGAACCCTGGGGCGGCGCCGAGCGCGGTCGTGGGAGCTTCGCTTATTGCGGTCATCAGAGAACCCCGCCTCCTGCGGCAACCTGGTAAGGCGCGATGAGCTGACCGATGAGGGACATCATTTTATAGGCCGGCGTGAGGAGGATCCCCATGACCGGCTGAAATAGGAACATCAGGGCGAAGAGCGGCAGATAGCCAAACCGCGCCAAGCCGCGATACCAGCTCCCCGCCTTGGGCGGCAGCGCATGGTAGAGAAGATGAGAGCCGTCCAGCGGAGGAATGGGAATCAGGTTGAAGAAACAGAGAATCAGATTGAGCCAGATGCCGTAGACCAGCATCCGCTGTACCGTGTCGAGCACAGCTGCCGCGCCGGGGAAACCGCGCGAAGCGAGGCCGACCAACACGAAGACCACGGACCAGACGATGGCCAAGAAAAGATTGGTGGTCACCCCGGCGGCGGAGACCAAAATGTCTCCTTTGCGATAGTTGCGAAACTTCCGCGAATTTACCGGAACCGGTTTGGCCCCGCCAAAGGTGAACCGCCCGCCGGACCCAAACCAGAGCAGTGCCGGCAGGATGAGGCTCATCCAGGGATCGATATGGGGAAGAGGATTGAGGGTGACCCGACCGAGTGAGTAGGCGGTGTCATCGCCCTGCTGGAGGGCGACGACCGCGTGGGCGTACTCGTGCGCCACCATAGCGAAGACCAGCATCGGTAGCGCGAGAATGAAGTCGCTGAGCTGGCTTTCCAGACGAGTTGTCCCCTCGGTTGAGAAGGCAGAAGGTTAAACGTCTGACAAAGCCAAGTCAAAACGGCGCCCCGCTTGACCTTGCATACAGCCGACTCTATGTTTCGCCGCTCTCGCTCCGGACCACTGTCCGGAGCGTCACCATCGTCGAGCCGAGGTCGTTTTGCCGAGAATCAAATCCGCCAAGAAGCGCATGCGCCAAGCCCGCGCCCGCACCGCACAGAACCGCACTCAGCGGAGCAAGCTTCGCACGGCCATCAAGAAGGTGCGCAGCGCAACCGGGAAGGACATCGCAGCCGTGTACGCTGAGGCCGTGCAGCTACTCGACCGGTCCGGCCGCAAGCGTCAGATTCATCCCAATGCCGCCGCCCGACAGAAGAGCCGTCTGGCGAAGCTGCTCAAAAGTGAGAAGTAGGAAGTAAGAAGTGAGTAACGCCAGGGGGCTCCGCGGACAGAGTCGAGCCCCCTCTTGGTTGACGAAGCACTGAGAATCTGCTTTAGTCGGGGGCGAGAAGTCGCTCGCCATCCATAGCTTGCGGCAGACCCCCGTTTCGCCTTCTCACTTCTCACTTTTTACTGCAGTTCAGATTCCCGCCAGCTCTGCCCCGCACCGCTCACAGTACCATTCCGTCGGTCGGTTAAGTGTTCCACACTCACCGCACTTGAGGGTCTTGGCCACGCCGGGTGCACCGGTCTTGGCGCCGCTGGCCGAGGGTGCGGGAGCGGGAGGTGCCTCCATGGTGCGAGCGGCCGCCGCTGGAGATGACTGGCCCGGGTTGCTCGGTCGCCGAGAGACAGGCTTCTGCTGCTCCTCGTCGGAGACCGACTTGAGAAAGGTGAGCTCGTCCAACGGAGGAGCCGAGGCGCCGGCCGGAACGGCCGATTCCTCGCGCGGTCGAGAGGGACGCGGGGCCTGCCGGGGCTCCACCACCTCGTCATGGGTGGGCGAGGTTGAGGGCGCAGAGGACACGTGTCGCTCAGGTTCAGGCGAAGGGGCAGGTGCGGGAGCCGGCGCGGCGACTGCTTCCGGACGACGTGGTGAAGCGGCGATCAGGGACTGGACCTCGGCCAACCGAGCAATCTCCGCCCCGACCGTACGGAGTTGAGACCTCAGATTCTCGAGCCGACCCTCGCTCTCGGCCTGAATCCGGTGCCACTCATCTTCGGTGTATTCTCCGACCGCGTGGCGGATTTCGGCCTCCGCCAGTGCTTCCTCTGCCTGGCGCCGCTCTCCATCGAACTGCGATTGACTCGCCTGATGCCGGGCTAGCTCCTCGGCAATGGTCGCGCCATGTCCGCGCAACTCTTCTATGACGCCCCGTAGCCGGGCTTCGTAGTCGGCGCGAACCCGCTGGCGCACGACAGGCGGAGCCTTGTCCGCCGTCGCGTCGAGGCGGGCCAACCACTGCTCGAATTGAGCCCGCTGCTGCAGGAGCGCTTCGATGGTCGTGTCGGTATCCGAGGTTTCTTTGGCCATTGGGAACTTCCTCTCAGCCGCTCGAGGGCTTGGATCTGGTCTCGGCCCACCCGATCACGCAGCGATGGGAGGCGTGAGTAGGCATGCGGACCGCGTGCTCGAGCTTTGTCATTGGGATGCGCGCCCCGGACAGGTTGGGCCCCCTGTGAGCGCGCCATGATCCGTGCAATCTAATTCGGTCGTCGCCCGCCGACAGCCATCAATCCGCCCCCGTCCGCTGGAAGACGACCTGCCCCCGGACGATGGTCACCTCAGCCCTTCCAACCAGCTGCCTACCGCCAAACGGGGTATTACGGCTCTTGGAGTAGAACGCATCCGGGTCGACTACCCAGCGAGCCGCGGGATCGAGGATGACCACGTCAGCCGGACCTCCCGGCGCCAAGGACCCACCGGGAAGGTTGAAGATCCGTGCGGGGGCAACGCTGAGCCGCTCAACCAGCTGCGACAGCGTGAGGATTCCGCTCTCGACCAGCTCGGTGATCGCCAGGCCGAGCGCGGTCTCCAACCCGATAATCCCATTGGGCGCGTCGTCGAACTCGCGTTCCTTGGCGTCGTAGTGGTGCGGAGCGTGATCGGTGCAGATCACATCGATCGTGCCATCGCGGAGCGCCTGGCGGATGGCCTCCCGATCCTCCGGCTCGCGAAGCGGTGGATTCATCTTGGCGTTGGTGTTGTAGCCCTCGCAAGCCTCATGCGTCAGAGTAAAGTGGTGAGGACAAGCTTCCGCCGTCACCCGAATGCCCCGCTCCTTGGCGCGTCGAATCAGCTCGACCGAACCGCGAGTGGACATGTGACAGAGGTGCACGTGTCCGCCGGTCAGCTCGGCCAGGAGGATGTCACGCGCCACCATGATCTCCTCCGCCGCCGCGGGGACGCCCTTGAGGCCGAGCCGGGTGGCCACCAGCCCCTCGTGCATCGCGCCACCCTCGGCGAGAGTAGGATCCTCGCAGTGGTCGGCGACCGGAATCCCGAAGGTGCGGGCGTACTCCAATGCTGTCCGCATCAGGTGGCTGGAGACGACCGGCTTGCCGTCGTCGCTCACCGCGACGGCCCCCGCACCGACCAGCTCGCCGAACTCGGCCAGCTGCTGCCCCTTCTGGCCGAGGGAAATGGCACCGATAGGATAGACCCGCGCCTTACCGGCCCGCTGCGCCTGACTCACGATGAAGCCCACCGCGGCCTGGTTATCCGTCACCGGGTCGGTGTTGGGCATGGCGCAGACGGCTGAGAACCCGCCGGCAGCCGCGGCCATGGCTCCGGTCGCCACGGTCTCGAGGTCTTCTTGTCCCGGTTCGCGCAGGTGTACGTGGAGGTCGATCAGTCCGGGCGCGACCACCATGCCTCTCGCGTCCAGAACGAGCGCGCCGTCGGGCGTACCCAGACTGCGGCCACTCGCCTCCACTCGCCCCTCGCCCAGGAGCAGATCGGCCACCCCATCGATGCTCCGAGAGGGATCCAGCATGCGGCCGCCTCGAATCAGGATCGGCCTCATCGTTCCTCTCCCCTACCCGCCTGCTGAGCCCAGTCCGGTGATCCTCCGGCGAGCAGATAGAGCACTGCCATCCTCACGGCGATGCCATTGGTGACCTGCGGCAGAATCACACTGTGGGGCCCGTCGGCCACATCACTGTCGATCTCAACGCCCCGGTTCATCGGCCCGGGATGGAGGATCAACAGCTCCTTGGGCGCCTTACGCAGCCGCTCGGTGGTCACACCGAACACCCGGTTGTATTCCCGCAACGAGGGGAGAAATCCGGCCTGCATCCGCTCGAGCTGCAGTCGGAGCACGTTGAGTGCGTCGGCCCACTGAATGGCATCCTCGATCCGTGGCAGAATCGTCACTCCGAGCTCCTGCACGTTGCGCGGCAGCAAGGTGGCGGGGCCACAGACACCCACCTCGGCTCCCAGCTTGGTGAGGCCCCAGATATTGCTGCGAGCTACCCGGCTGTGGAGAATGTCGCCGCAGATGGCGACCTTGAGGCCCGTGAGCCGCTTGAAGCGGTCCCGCAGCGTGAGCATGTCGAGCAGTCCCTGGGTCGGATGCTCGTGCTTGCCATCACCGGCGTTGATCACGTTGGAACGGATCCGCTGGCCGAGGAACTGCGCGGCGCCGGAGGCGGCATGGCGGATGACCACCATGTCGATCCGCATGGCTTCGAGGTTGCGAGCAGTATCGACCAGGGTCTCGCCCTTGGAGACGGAGGACCCGACCGCGGCGACGTTGACGGTATCAGCGCTGAGCCGCTTTTCGGCGAACTCGAAGGAGATCCGGGTGCGGGTGGAGGCCTCGAAGAAGAGGTTGACGATAGTCTTCCCCCGAAGCGCAGGGACCTTCTTGATGGCCCGCTCGCTCACCGCTTTGAATGGTTCGGCGGTATCGAGGATGAGCTGGAGCTGAGCCGCGCTTAGCGGTTCGAGGCCGATGAGATCCTTGCCGAGAGCGGGCACCGCGGCCACGTCAGCCCTTTCGGACCAGCTCGGCGGCGTCGCGGCCGTCGAGCTCGGTCACGAAGACGTCGACCCGATCACCTGGTGCGGCACTCACCGTGGTGCCGACGATGTCGGCCTGAATCGGCAATTCCCTGCCCCCGCGGTCGATGAGCACGCAGAGAAGAATCCGGCGCGGCCGCCCGAAGTCGGCGCACTCGTCCAGCGCCGCGCGAACGGTCCGTCCGGTGTACAGCACGTCGTCCACAATCACCACGGTGCGATCGTCGAGATCGGGCAGACTGGTCTCGCCCACGACTGGTCGTGGGCCCACGGTCTGGAGATCGTCGCGATAGAGAGTGATGTCGAGCTTACCGCAGGGGACGTTGGAGCCCTCGGACTGGTCGATCAGCCGTTGGAGGCGGGCGGCCAGTTCGACGCCGCGGCGTTGGATGCCCACGAGCACGAGATCCTCGGTTCCCCCGCAACGCTCGACGATCTCGGTAGCCATGCGCGCGAGAGTACGGCCGAGCGCGCGCTCGTCCAGAAGAGGCGTCCGGGTGGGCATCGGGGCGGGAAAGTAGCGAGTCGGCGAGGGGGGCGGTAGGGCTCGGGTGTGCCTCCAGCGTTCAAATGCGGGCCCGCCGGAGCAATTGCGCATTGACCGCCACGATCACGGTACTGAACGACATGAGCACCGCACCGACCGCAGGCGAGAGCAAGATGCCTTGACGCGCCAGAGCCCCTGCGGCGAGGGGGATCGCGATCAGATTGTATCCCGCGGCCCACCAGAGGTTCTGCACCGTCTTCCGGTAACTTGCCCGGCTGAGCCGCACGATCCGGGAGACGTCACGGGGGTCACTCCGGACCAGCACGATGTCTCCCGCTTCTACCGCGACATCGGTTCCGGCACCGATGGCGATCCCGACATTGGCCGTCACCAGGGCCGGTGCATCGTTGACCCCGTCACCCACCATGCCGACCCGCTCTCCCGCCCGCTGGAGCTCTTCGATCGTGCCGACCTTCTGGTCCGGAAGGACCTCGGCATACACGGTGTCGATGCCGAGCTCGCCGGCGACTGCCTCGGCGACCGGGCGGGCGTCGCCGGTGAGCATCACGACCTTGATACGCTGAGCGTGGAGGGCCTGAACCGCTTCGCGGGACTCCGGCCGAACGACGTCGGCCACTGTGAACGCCGCCAGAGCGCGAGCGCCGTCGCCAGCGGCTCCCGCCTCCTCCACCAGGAAGATCGCCGCCTGTCCCCGCCGGGCGGCTTGATCCGCGGCCGCTTGGAGACTAGCCGGAAGGCTGACGGAACGCGCCTTGAGGAGCGCTGGACCACCCACCAGCAGAGTGCGGCCATCGACCGTGCCCGTGACACCCACACCGGGAATCGCCCGAAATCCCTGGGCATGAGGCGCCGTGACGCCACGCTCACCGGCGCTGCGGACGATCCCCTGGGCGATGGTGTGCTCCGAGTCCTGCTCGATGGCCGCCGCGAGCCGGAGGGCCTCTTGTTCGTTGAGGCCGTCCGCGGTCGTGATTCCCACCACGCCGAACTCTCCTCGAGTGAGGGTGCCGGTCTTGTCGAACACCACCGCGCTCAAATTCCTCGCTTCCTCCAGTCCTCGACGGTCCCGAACCAGCAGCCCACCCTGCGCGCCTAGTGTGGTGGAGATCGCAATGACCAGCGGCACGGCCAGACCCAGGGCATGAGGGCACGAGATGACCAAGACAGTCACCAGGCGCTCGACGGCGAACGCCGGATCACCCCGCAGACTGAGCCAGGCCACGAAAGTCAGCGCCCCAGCCACAATGGCGACGATGGTGAGCCAGAAGGCCGCCCGATCTGCCAAAGCCTGCGCCCGTGAGCGAGAGGTCTGCGCTTGCTCGACCAGGCGCATGATGCCGGCCAGCGCCGTCTGCTCACCGGTACCAGTCACC
>JBIOUY010000289.1:0-5241 GCA_044867445.1 Gemmatimonadales bacterium | reverse complement strand
GGGTGGACCCACCCAGTTAAGATCGTCGCGGTCACCAAGACCCATGGCCCGGAAGCGGTACGGGCCGCGGTGGCGGCTGGGCTTCGCGACATTGGAGAAAATCGGGTCCAGGAGGCGCTCCAGAAACAGGACGCCGTAGCCGGGTTGCCAGTGGAGTGGCACCTGATCGGCACGTTGCAGCGCAACAAGGCGCGCCACGCCAGCGGCCGCTTCAGCCTGATCCACTCGATCGACCGGGTTGATCTAGCGCTCGAGCTCGACCGCCGAGGGTCCCCGAGGGCAACTCAGCGGGTGCTGGTGCAGGTGAACTGCTCGGATGAGCCTCAGAAGGGCGGGGTAGCCCCCGCGGAGTTGCTCCATTTGCTGGATGCGATGAAAGACTTGCAGCGACTCGAGCTCTGTGGGCTGATGACCATGAGCGCCCTGACCGACGACGTCGCTGAACAGCGGCGCGCATTCCGCCGGCTACGGGAGTTGCGCGACTCGGCGGAGCGGGAGGGGCATCGCTTGCCGGAACTCTCCATGGGGATGTCGGGCGACTATCCCGTGGCCGTGGAAGAAGGCGCCACCATGCTGCGCCTGGGAACGGTCCTTTTTGGAGAGCGGCTTCCATGAGCGATGAGGCCTTCCCGCTAACCCCACTGGATGTCCGCACCCAGGAATTCGCGCGGTCGTTCCGCGGATACGATTGCGCCCAGGTGGACGAGTTCATGCGCGGCGTCTCGGAGGCGTTAGAGCGTCTGCTGCGCGACCGGGCTCAGCATGAGGAGCGGCTGCGCAGCGCCCAGGATCAGCTGCGCGCCTTCCGTGACCGCGAGCGCGCCATGAACGAAGCGCTGGTGGCGGCGCAGCAGCTCCGGGTGGAGACCCGGCAGCAGGCCGAACGCGAGGCGGAGCTGCTGCTGCGGGAGGCACGCACCGAGGCCGAGCGCATCGTGGCTGGGGCGAAGCGCGACGAGGAGCTGGTGCGGGAACGGGCCGACACCGCAGCCCGCCAATTCGCCGCCTATGTGGCTAGTTTCCGGTCCCTGCTGGAGCGGCACCTTGGTGAGGTAGACGGGCTGCAGCTCCCGGCTCGCAGCCATCCCTCGCCGCTCGACGGGGCCGGCGTGAGAGGTAGTGAGTGACGGCGGTCAGTCCTCTGTTCGATCGGATCCAGTCGGCCGCGGAGGTGGTGCGCAACCGCAGCCGAATCGTGCCGGAGGTCGGGATCATCCTCGGCACCGGGCTGGGCGGCCTGGCGCGGGAGATCGCGGTCGAGCGTGAGGTGCCATATCAGGAGATTCCCGGTTTTCCGCTCTCCACGGTGGAAAGCCATGCGGGACGACTGCTGCTGGGGCACTTGGGCGGTCGCGCCGTGGTCGCAATGCAGGGGCGGTTTCACCGGTACGAGGGCTACGATCTCCATGCGGTCACTTTCCCCATTCGGGTGATGCATGCGCTAGGTGCTCGCACCCTCGTGGTTTCCAACGCGTGTGGGGGAATGAACCCGCTGTGGAATCCGGGAGATCTGGTGCTGTTGAGCGACCATATCAATCTGCTGGGGGATAATCCTCTGGTGGGTGCCAACGACGAGCGGCTAGGGCCGCGTTTTCCGGACATGTCCGAGCCATACGACACGGTCCTTCGGCGGCTCTGTCGGGAGGTGGCACTCGAGCTCGGCATCGTGCTCCGGGAAGGCGTTTACGTGGCGGTGCCCGGGCCCAACCTCGAGACCCGCGCCGAATATCGGATGCTTCGCGCGATCGGCGCCGACGTGGTCGGGATGTCTACCGTGCCGGAGGTCATCGTCGCGGCGCACCAGGGCATGCGCACTGTGGGGATCTCGATCATTACCGATCAATGCTTGCCCGACGCGCTGGAGCCCGCCGACATCGAGCGAATCATCGCGACCGCGAGCCGGGCGGAGCCGCAGCTTACTCGTTTGATCACGACTCTCGTGGAGCGTTTGGCCTGATGGCGTTTCCCTCCTGGCCCGATCTCAATTTCGATCAACTGGAGTTGGCTCTGCTGGAGCAGTGGAAGGCGGAGCGGCTGTTCCGGCAGACCTTGGTCGCCGGCCAGTCGGGGGAACCGTTCGTGTTCTTCGAAGGCCCGCCCACGGCCAATGGGCGGCCCGGCATTCATCACGTCTTCTCCCGCACCATCAAGGATCTCATCTGCCGATTCCATGTGATGCAGGGGAAGTCGGTAACTCGGATCGCCGGTTGGGATACCCACGGGCTGCCGGTCGAGATCGAGGTGGAGAAGGAGCTGCGGCTCAGCGGAAAGAAGGACATCGAACGCTTCGGGGTGGAGCAGTTCAATGCCCGCGCCCGGCAAAGCGTCTTTAAGTACCAGTCGGAATGGGAGAACCTCTCCGACCGCATCGGCTATTGGCTGGACTACGAGCACCCGTACATCACCTGCAGCAACCCGTACATCGAGAGTGTCTGGTGGCTGCTGGCCCAGTTGTACGAGCGAGACCTGCTCTACCGGGGCCACCGGGTGCTGCCCTATTGCCCTCGGTGTGGCACGGTGCTCTCGAGCCACGAGCTTGCGCTGGGCTATGAGGACGTCACCACCAACTCGGTCTACGTGACCTTCCCGCTGGAGAACGACCCTTCCCGGCAGCTGCTAGTATGGACGACGACGCCATGGACGTTGCTCTCCAACGTGGCGGTCGCCGTGCACCCGGACCTGGAGTATGGGGAATACCCGGTGGGCGACCGGCGGCTGATCCTCGCCACCGCGCGCGCCTCGCTGCCGAGCAGCGGCGCCAGGGGCGCGCCGAGCTTCGCTGAGCTGGGCGCGATGCGCACCTTTCCCGGCCGGGAGCTCGTAGGGCTCAGCTACCGGAGACCTCTGGAGGTGGTATCGCTCCCCGACGACAAGGCCTCACGCAAGGTCATCGCCGGCGAGTTCGTCACCGCCGAGGATGGGTCCGGGCTGGTCCACATGGCGCCCGCGTTCGGTGCTGACGACTACCAGGCTGGTGTGGAGCACGATCTCGCCCTGGTCCGTCCGGTTTCGGCCGAGGGCACCTTCGTGGGTACGTCCTGGCCGGAGATCGAAGGTCGGCTGGTCACCGCGCGGGAGACCAACGATCTCATCATCCAGCGGCTCAAGCAGGAAGGTCGCTGGCATCTCACCGAGCCCTACAAGCACAGCTACCCGCATTGCTGGCGGTGTTCCAGCCCCCTCATTTATTACGCCCGCGATTCCTGGTTCGTGCGCACTTCCGGAGTGAAGGATCGGATGATGGCCCTGAACCAAGCGGTGGATTGGCACCCGCCGGAGGTCGGTGCCGGCCGATTCGGGGAATGGCTGGAGAACAACGTCGACTGGGCCCTCTCTCGCGACCGCTACTGGGGCACGCCGTTGCCGATCTGGGTCTGCGAGCGAGACCCGATGCACGTGGAGGTGGTGGGCGGCTACGATCGCCTGGCCCAGCGGTGGGGGAAGCCGCTTCCGGCGGCGTTCGATCCTCACAAGCCCTTCATCGATGCGTATGTCTGGCCCTGCCGCTGTGGCGCCATCATGCGGCGGACGCCGGAAGTGATCGATGCCTGGTTCGACTCGGGGGCCATGCCTTACGCGCAATGGCACTACCCCTTCGAGCATGAGGCCGAATTCAGCACCCATTTTCCGGCCGACTTCATCTGTGAGGGGCTGGATCAGACCCGGGGTTGGTTCTACTCGCTCCTGGCTATCGCTACGACGGTGTTCGACACCCCGGCGTACCGCCATGTGATCGTGAACGGACTGGTACTCGACGCCGAAGGGGAGAAGATGTCCAAGACCCGGGGAAACGTGGTGAATCCCTGGGACATGATCGAAGAGTTTGGGGCAGACACCATTCGGTTGTATCTCCTTGGCTCGAGTCAGGTATCCCTAAACAAGCGGTTCGACCGGCGGACGATCCCCGAGACGGCGGGGAAGTTCTTCAACGCGCTCAAGAACAGCTACAAGTTCTTCTCGGATTACGCCGGAGAGTGGAGCCCTGACGCAACTGCGGGAACCCAGCGGCTGCAGCTGGCCGATGGGTGGCTGCTCAGCCGGCTCGATACCACAATCGACCAGGTGACCAGCGCATGGGCGGCCTACGACGTCACCAGCGGGGTGCGCGCCATCATGGAGTTCGTGGTGGACGACGTATCCAAGTGGTACGTTCGGCTCAACCGCGGCCGCTTCTGGGCACCCGACTCCGTGGCCGACCCTGCCGCGTTGGCCACCCTGTACCAGGTTCTGGTCCAGGTCAGCCGGCTGCTCGCCCCGGCGGCTCCGTTCGCCAGCGACTGGATCCATCGGGCCCTGGCGGGAACTTCTGCTCACCTGGCGCGGTTTCCTGTCCCTTCGGGTGGGCGGGATGAGGGCCTGGAGATGGCGATGGACGCCGTCCGCCGGTTGGCCTCGCTGGCGCACAACGTCCGGCAGGAGCAGCGGCTGCAGGTGCGGCAGCCGCTGGCCCGCATGATGGTTGCTGTACCCGCCGCCGCTCGGGGACCGGCCTTCGACGAACTGCTCGAGCTGCTGGGAAGGGAAGTCAATGTCAAGCAGATCGAGGTTGTGGCATCCGACACCGAGCTGGTCCGGCTTCGACCCAAGCCGAACTTCCGCTCACTGGGCAAACGCTACGGCAAGCGGACGCCCGCGGTGGCGGCCGCGGCGGCGGCGCTGGCACCGGAGCAGCTGCGGGGTCTGGAGCAGGGCCAGGCCGCGGTGCTCGAGGTCGACGGCGAGGAGACCACGTTTCTTCCGGAAGACGTGGTGGTCGAGCGTGAGGTCGTGAGCGACTGGCTGGTGGGCAGCGACGGTCCCTTTGTGGTCGCGCTCGATCCGCGTTTGACCCCGGAGCTGCGGCGGGAAGGTCTGGCCCGCGAGGTGGTGAACCGGGTGCAGCGCCTGCGCAAGGAGGCGGGCTACGTCTATACCGATCGGATCGCGCTGTGGCTCTCAGGCGACGAGCCGGTCATCGACGCTGTGCGCGGGCACGCCGATTTCATTCGAGGCGAAACACTGGCCCGGCGCCTCGAGTTGGGCGGGCGCGCGTCGGCGCCCGATATGGAGCAAGAGGTCGATATCGATGGACATGGAGTGGTAGTAGGAGTGCAACGTCACGTGGACGGCCGGGGTGGTGCCGGCCCTCAAGCCAGGGATCGGGAATGAACAAGAAGCAGCTGACCCATCTGGAGAAACGCCTCCTCGAGGAGCGGGCTCGGGTGATGAAGGAACTGGGGTACTACGACGAGTCCTTCAATG